>RFLL01000271.1 GCA_003693905.1 Alphaproteobacteria bacterium | reverse complement strand
GGCATAGATGCGTGCCGCCCGGTCGGCGAGGCGGGTGGCCCGGGCCCGGCCCTGCTCCGCCGCCTCCATCAGGCGCACAATCTCGGCCAGCAGCGTACCGTCACCGGCGGCCGTGACTTCGACCTCGACCGGGGCGTCGAGATTGATCGTGCCGGCGAATACGCTTTCGCCCGGTCCGGCCGGACGCGGCAGGCTTTCGCCGGTGACCAGGCTGGTATCGACCTCGCTGCGCCCGGCAACTATGCGCCCGTCAACCGGGAAGCGTTCGCCGGCGGCCACTGCCACGCGCATGCCCGGATGCACCTCGTCGAGCGGCACCGCTTGGCGGGACCCGTCGGGCCTTACCACGTTGGCCGCCACGGCACGCAGCAGCATCAGGTTTTCCGCCGCCGAACGCGCCCGTCCGCGCACCCACAGATCGAGCGTGCGCCCGATCAGCAGGAAGAACAGCAGCATGACCGCGGCATCGAAATAGACGTGCGCCCCGCCGCGGATGGTCTCGAACAGGCTCATCGCCGCGGCCAGAATCACGGCCAGGGAAATCGGCACGTCCATGTTGAGTCGGCGACCGCGCAGGCTGGCCAGGGCCGAGCGGAAAAACGGCTGTCCGGCATAGGCGATGGCCGGCAGCGCGATCAGCGCCGAAATCCAGTGGAACAGCGTCCGCGTGGCCGGCCCCATGTCGGAGACCAGCCCGCTCCACACCGAAATCGACAGCAGCATCACGTTGCCGGCGGCGAACCCGGCCACTGCCAGCGCCCGCAGCAGCGCCCGCATGTCGCGGTCCTGGACCGAGACCACGGCGCCGGGGTCGAACGGGGCGACGTGAAACCCCTGCGCGGCGATGGTCGTCATCAGATCGCGCGCCTGGACCGCACCCGGATCCCAGCGCAGGCGCAGGCGACGGGTGGTCAGGTTGACCCGCGCCTCACGCACCCCGGGGATGCGCTGCAACGGCCTTTCGATGCGGGGGATGCAGCCCGGACAGTGCAGGTTTTCGATGACCAGGCTGAGTTCCGCCATACCATCGGCGCCACGACGCACATAAGCCGCGGGATCGAGAACTGGTGCCCCCGGCGCCGGTGCCTGCGCGCCCGACGGCGGCGTATTGCGCGACAGAGTACCTACTTCGGCCATAGCTGACGATCTTCGACGATGAACCGGCTGCCGGTGCGCGAGCGCGCTTCGACCCGTACGTCCCATTGTCCGGGCAACGGCAGATCGACGAGCGCCGCATAGCGGCCGGGGGCTTCCCGGGTCAGGGACAGGCTCTGGTCATAGCCGTCCTGCGTCGGACGGCGCAGCGTCGCGGAGACCTGAAGGTCTTCGACCGGCGCCCCGCGGCGATCGACGAAATCGGCGACCAGTCGCACCCGATCTCCGGCGGCGGCTTCAAATGCAACTCTCCCGCGCCAGCCGAGGGCACGCTGCTGTTCTGCGTCGCGCAGAACCTTGTTGTAGGCGATGCCGCGTTCGTAAGGGCTGTCGGTGGCAAGGCCGGTCCACGAATCGAGGGCCAGAAAAACGAATGCTCCGTTGGCTGCGATCACGAGGCCAAAAAAGCCCAGCATACCGAGCAGGACGTGACGGCCGGTGATCCGTTGCACAGGCCGCCATCTCATGGTGCTGGTCCCCGGAATACGTTGTCGGTGCTGGTGCGCACGCCGGTTTCGGTATCGGTGAGCACGAACGTGACCGACATTGAAGCCGCATTCAACGCCGCAGCCGGCACTGTAACGAAGACGCGGTAGCTGGCCAGGCGGTCGGCACCGACCCGCAGCACCGGTGCCCCCGACGTCGTCTCGCGGCCGACGATGCTGATGCGATAATCGGGCAGCCCTTCGAGCGTGAGGGCGAAGGTGCGTTCACGGTGCTCCTTGTTGATGATCTTGAGGGTATAGCCGTTGCGGATCGACCCGTCCGACAGGCGCACGAACAGCGGGTTGCGATCGCGCAGGACATTAACGTCCTGGGTCGCCCGAGTGGTCAGCCCGACCACCATGAGCGCGCCGACCACGACCATCAGCCCGGCATAGATGAGTGGGCGCGGGCGCAACAGACGCAGCCGCGGTGGCTGTCCTTTGGCGCGATGTTCGAGGTTGATCAGCGTGTCATAGGCGATCAGACCGCGCGGGCGGCCGATCTTGTCCATGACCTCGTTGCAGGCGTCGATGCACAGGGCGCAGTTGATGCATTCGAGCTGCATGCCGTCGCGGATGTCGATGCCCATCGGGCACACCACGACGCACTGCTTGCAGTCGATGCAATCGCCGCGCCGGCTCCAGTCCTGGCCCTTGCGATAGGGGCCGCGCGGCTCGCCGCGATAGGCGCGATAGGTCACCATCATCGTGTCGGCATCGACCATCGCCGCCTGAATTCGCGGCCATGGGCACATGTAGATGCACACCTGCTCGCGGGCATGGCCGCCCAACGTATAGGTAGTGAAGGTGAGGACCGCGATCGCGATATAGGCGATCGTCGGCGCCTCAAAGGTGACCAGCTCGCCGAGCAGGGTCGGCGCATCGGCAAAATAGAACACCCACGCGCCGCCGGTCAGAACGGCGATGACGAGCCATATGACGTGCTTGAGCGCTTTGCGCGCGATCTTGTGCACCGTCCACGGCGCCTTGACGAGGCGGATGCGCGCCCCTCGATCGCCTTCGATCATGCGTTCGACGGCGATGAACAGATCGGTCCACACCGTCTGCGGGCAGGTGTATCCGCACCACACCCGACCGAACAGCGAGGTGGCCAGAAACAGCCCCAGCGCGGCCAGGATCAGCAGTCCGGTCAGGTAATAGACCTCCTGCGGCCAGATTTCGATGAAGAAGAAATAGAACCGCCGGGCCGGGATGTCGATCAGGATCGCCTGATCGGGGGTGTTCGGACCACGATCCCAGCGGATCCAGGGGGCCAGGTAATAGATCGACAGGGTGAGCCCCATGATCACCCATTTCAAGCGGCGGAACGTTCCCCGGGCCCGTTTCGGATAGATGCGGGTGCGTTT
>RFLL01000270.1 GCA_003693905.1 Alphaproteobacteria bacterium | reverse complement strand
TTTTTCGGTGACGGGGCCGGGGCAGGTCCGCGCGACGAGCGAATCGCAGGTCTGCGTCTTCTGTCACACGCCGCATCATGCCGAGCAGGCGGCCCCCGTGCCTTTGTGGAACCGCAAGCTGTCCGGGGCGACATACTCCCCCTATACCTCAAGCTCCATGGATGCTCTGGGTCTGGGCCAGCCGGGCGGCAGCAGCAAATTGTGCCTGTCCTGTCACGACGGCACGATCGCGATCGGCGCCGTCAACGTTCTCAACGGCGCTTTCACCGACATGGACCCGACCACCGCCGACATCCCGATGACCGGCACCGCGCCGGATGGCACCATTCCCGAAGGGGCCGGTGCGGGGACCGGTTTTACGCGCCGGCTGGGGACCGACCTCACCAACGATCACCCGATCTCGTTCACCTATGACGATTCCCTGGCGTTGACCGACGGCGAGCTGTTTCTGCCGACGGATTCGCCGCATATCGGAAACCGCGTCCCGGGTGTGCGCCCGCTGTTGCCGCTGGAGGACGGCCAGCTTCAATGCACGTCGTGCCACGATCCGCACATTCGCGACACCGTCGATCCCGACATCAAATTTCTGCGAGTGCAGCGTTTCCAGTCTGCCGAGCCGATCGAAGGCGGGTTCAACCAGCAGGACGATATCATCTGCCTCGGTTGCCACAACAAGGAGGGCTGGGCCGGGTCGGCCCACGCCAACAGTTTCGTCGCCGACGAAACCTATACTTCGACCGCCGCAAGCCTGCGCGACTTCCCGCTGGGCATGCAGGTCTGGCGTGCGGCATGCCTGAACTGCCATGACCCCCATACGGTGCAGGGCGCCCGGCGCCTGCTGCGCGAGGGAACCGACAGCCTTACCCAACCGAAGTCCGGCGGCAACCCGGCCACGGAGGAAACCTGCTACCAGTGCCACTCGGCGACCGGCGGCGTTCTCAACGGCCAGGGTGGCGCCACGTTTGGCGTCCCGGACGTGAAAACCGACTTCACCAAGCTGCGCCACATGCCGATCGCCAAGCAGCCGGAAGTCCACGACATCGGTACCGCTTCGCTGTCGCAACCGGGCAAGGACCTGCTCGAATCGCAAACGTTGCTCGGTCGCGGGGCGCCGCAGAATCGCCACGTCGAGTGTACCGACTGTCATCACCCGCACCGGGTTATCAAGAAACGGCGCTTCAACGACGTGGCCGGTATTCCCGATCCTGCCGGCACGCACGAGCACCAGTCCGGTGTCCTGCACACCAACATCGCCTCGGGCGTTCTCAAGGGGGCCTGGGGAGTAGAACCGGTCTATGGATCGAGCGCCTTCCTCTCGACGCCGATCAGTTTCCAAGTCAAGCGCGGCAACCCGCCCGTCGGAGCCAGCACCGATGTTTCCAGCCCGTGGCTCACGCGCGAGTATCAGGTGTGCCTCAAGTGCCACTCCACATACGGCTACAACGTGCCGCCCGACCTCGGGCTCAGCAGCGGCGGCACGCCGCCCAATACCAATGCACTGACGCGCTACACCGATCAGGCGATGGAATTTCAGGCCCCCATCGCCGATCGTGGCGAGGGGACCGGAGAGCACAGATCATGGCATCCGGTGATCGAGTCCACCGGCCGGACCACGGCCATCCGCTCGGCGGACGCCAACAACTGGCTGGCGCCCTGGAACAATGCGGCATTCATCGGCACGCAGACCATGTACTGCTCGGATTGCCACGGCGCCCAGACGGCCGCCGGCACCGTGGTGCCTTCGGGCGGCGAAGACGGGCAACCCTGGGGACCGCACGGCTCCAACATGGACTTCATCCTCAAAGGGCCCTGGAACACGCAGACCGGAGCGCCGGGCACGCAGGATCATCTGTGCTTCAAGTGCCATTCATATACCCGCTACGCGACCAAGGACGGGAGCGACATTCCAAGCGGCTTCGGTGGCGAGAAGGACAAGAACCTCCACGCCTTCCACGCCGACAAGCTGAAACAACTGCGGTGCACCTGGTGCCACGTCGCGGTGCCGCACGGCTGGAAGAACAAGGCCTTTCTGGTCAACCTCAATGACGTCGGCCCCGAAGCCGGCCTCCCGGCGGGGACCCAGGTGCGCAACAATACGACCGCGCCGTTCACGGCCGCACCGTACTACCTGAATTCGGTTCTCAAGGTGCGTACGTTTGCGACCAGCGGCAACTGGCGGGCCGCAAACTGCGGGTCGGCCGGTCCGCCGGGGAACGGCGAAGTCGGGCGCGACTGGATGCGCGACAGCAGCGAAAACTGTGATTTCAGCCCATGATGAAGACCTTGCATGGAGGGCTTCGCAGGCTCGCCTCTTTGCGCCTGACGCTGGCGTGTCTCGCCCTTGCGGCGCTGATCGCCCTTGCGGGCGATGTCGGTGGCTGGCCGACCGGAACGTTGATCGCGGTCCCGTTCGTCATCCTGTTCGTCAACCTTGCAGCAGCCATCGCAACACACGGCGCATTGCGTACGCAGGCCGGTCTGTTCGGATTCCATCTCGCCCTGGCTTGCCTTGCCCTGCTTGCCGCGATTGACCGCCTGAGCGGACTGAGCGGCCACGTCGAAGTGACGCAGGGCACGGCATTCGACCCGACACTGGTTGAAGCACGGATCGGCCCGCTGCATCCCGGCAGCCTGGAGCGCGTCCGCTTCGTACAAGGCCGGTTCGAAATCGACTATGCGCCAAGGTTGAAGCGGCGCGAGACGCGCAGCACGGTCTACGTGCCTGACGACACAGGAAACTGGCATCCGGTGATCGTCGGCGACGACACCCCCCTGGTGGTCGGCGACTACCGCTTCTATACATCCTTCAACAAAGGTTTCGCGCCCTTGTTGAGCTACATCGCCGCGGACGGCACCATACACAGCGGCGCGGTGCACCTGCCGTCCTATCCGCTGAACTTCTTCAAGCAGGGAAACGTCTGGACGATTCCCGGGACCGGTCGTGAAGTGAAGCTCTGGCTGCACGTCCCCGAACCGGTGTTCGTCGAGGATGCACCGTGGCGATTCCGCATCCCCGACGATGCCGTGCTCGTCATCATGGATGGCGCGCAGCGATACGAACTCCGCCCGGGCGACACCGTGCCTCTCGGCGGCGGCCGGCTGCGCTACGAGGAGTTGCGCACGTGGATGGGCTACACCATCGACTACAGCCCGATGATACCATGGATGCTTGCGGCGGCGGCAACCGCAGCGCTGAGCCTGGCGTGGCACGCGATCGGCAAGCTGCGCCGCAGCGACTGGGATCGCGCCACGGGAGCGGAGGAACGCGCGCATGTTCGCTGACGGCGCCTGGCTCCCCATCGCGCTCGGCCTCTATTTTGCCGCCGCTCTGAGCGCCGTGATCGCCGTCTGGCGTGGGCGGTCCGTCTCGACCGCCATGACCCTGCTTGCCATTGCGCTCGCCTGCCACACCGTGGCCATCGCATTGCGGTGGGTGCGTCTCGGGCACGGACCATATGTCGACCTGTTCGAGGTGCTGTCGAGCAATGTCTGGAGCCTGCACCTTGCGGTGTTGATCGCGGCGCTGGCCTTCCCGCGGATTCGCGCCAGCCTCGCGGCCATCCTGCCCCTGTTGCAGATTCTCGTGATCTGGTTGCTGACGGTGCCGGAACGCGACACCCTGGCGCCGGTGACTTACGACACGGTCTGGCTGCCCATTCACGTCACCCTGGGCAAGATCTTTCTGGGGTGCACCGTCGTTGCCGTCGGGCTCAGCATCGTCATCCTGATTCGGCGCCACAGACCCGAGGCCTTCAGCGTCCTGCCACGGTGTCGCGCCTTGGACGAGCTGGCCTATCGCTTCGTCCTGATCGCCTTCATTTTCGAGACCCTCATGCTCATCGCCGGGGCGATATGGGCGCAGGATGCATGGGGGCGCTATTGGGCCTGGGACCCGTTGGAGACCTGGGCCTTCATCACCTGGCTTGCCGTCGCAGGGTATCTTCACCAGCGCGCGGTCTGGAAACCGTCCCCGGTGCTCAATGCGATCCTGGTCGTCGGGATCTTCACCCTCGCGTTCTCCACCTTCTTCGGCACGCCGTTCATTTCGACGGCGCCGCACAAGGGGGCGATATGAGACTCCGCCGTCGCGACGCCCGCCTGCTGGCCGCGTTGCTGGTCACCGCCACGGTCGCAGGCGGCGGTCTTGCCATCGACCGCTGGATGTCCGAGCGATCGACAGCCTCCCGCCCGGCGGCAACCTCTTCGGCCGTTGCTGCATCGCCGGACCCGGCGACACGTGTGCGCATCGCCGCCCTGTTCAACGAGGGGCTGCGCGCGCTTCGCACCGGCACACCGGAAACCGCGGCCGCGGCCTTCAAGGCCGCCCTTCGGCTCGACCCGCACCTGCCGGCCGCCCACGTCAATCTGGGCTTTGCCCTGCTCGATCTCGATCAGCCCACGGCGGCGCTTCAGGCCTTTGACACCGCGCTTTCCCTGCGCCCGGACCAGGTCAACGCCTATTTCGGCCTGGGCGAAGCGCACGAGCGTCTGGGCGACCTGCCGGCCGCCCTGGGCGCCATGCGGACATACGTGCATCTTGCCCCGGAAGACGATGCGTTCCGGCGCAAGGCGCTGTCTGCGATCTGGGAATGGGAGGCGATACTCGGCCGCACCGCGGCGGCATCGAACGAAGCGCAGAAGCCAACGCCGGAGGCCGTGCCCGTCGCCACATCCGCCACGCCGGCACCGGCCCCTTCGCAGGAAGAACCGCCCTCCGACGCGCGGGCGCGCTCCGAGACGATGTTCGGACTTTTGACACGGCCGCTGCTCGGGCTCGACGGTACGCTCGAATCGCTCCAGTACCTCAGAGAAAAAACGATCGTCCTCAACGTATGGGCCACCTGGTGCGGGCCCTGCCGAGCAGAATTGCCCAGCCTGCAACGGCTGAGCGAACGGCTTGATCCGCAGCGGTTTGCCGTGATCGGTCTGGCGACCGATCAGGATCCTGATTTCGTCCGCGAATTCTTGAGCGATGTCGGGATCCGGTATCCCAATTACCTGGATCCCGACCGGGACGTGACGTCCGGGATTCTGGGCGTGACAAGCTATCCGCAAACGTTCGTGATTCGCCCCGATGGTTCGATCGCGGAACGAATCGTCGGCGCGCGGGCGTGGGACGCGCCGGACATGATGGCCCGGATCGAGGGCCTGTCGGGCCCGTGATGGCGATGCGTCCTTGCCCCGGTGCGACAGCCTCGGGTATTATTGAATTTCAATAACAAAACCAAAATCTTGCGAATGCTCATGATCCTCTTGTTCCGACTGATATCGGACCACTTCCCGGCGCCGCGCGCGTTCGGGTACGGGAGACCTTCGTGCCACGATTCCCGCTCATCCTTGGTGCGGCTCTGAGGCGCACCTTTCCGGCGCTCGCGCTGGCGGCGCTGCTTCCGGGCGGAGCACCGGGCGCGGCCCGGGCCGCCGACGTTTTCGCCGGGGCGAAGATCTATGAAGAGCATTGCGCACGATGCCACGGGCCCCGGGGCGTCCCGGTGCTTCCCAACGTGCCGGATTTCAGCAGAGGGGAAAGGCTCGACGCGCCCGACCAGGTTCTTATCGAGCGGACCAGGGCGGGGGGGCGACTCATGCCGTCATTCGACAGGATCATCAGTGATCGGGACATTCTTGATGTCGTGGCTTTCATCCGAACGTTGCAGCGTTAGGGGCCGTCGTGCCTCGCGCCGGACATACCGGCGATCCGTGCGGGCGCTGATCTGGACGGTTGCGGCTTTTGCGATGCTGGGGGCGGCGTATCCCGCAGGTGTCGTCCTGGCGCAGGATCCGGCCCCGTCACCCGAAAAAATGGTTCGTTTCGACGTCGGCGAAAACGTCTACGTGCGCTCTCTGGCCTTCGACCGGCGCCGCGGCTCGCTGTGGGTCGGAACCTCGGTCGGCGTTCTGGAGATCGATGTCGCGCAGCAGAACGTCAAGCAGATATTCACCCGCGATCAGGGACTGGCCAACGAATACGTTTTCGCCATCGGCATCGCCCCCGACGGGGCGGTGTGGTTCGGCACCAATGCCGGCGGTGCGTCGCGCTACCGCGACGGCAAGTGGAAAACCTTTTTTCCCCTGCACGGTCTGGCCGACTACTGGGTCTATGCCTTCGCCTTTCCGGACGACGAGACGGTATGGATCGGCACCTGGGACGGCGCCAGCCATTACGACCCCGACGGCGACAAG
>RFLL01000269.1 GCA_003693905.1 Alphaproteobacteria bacterium | reverse complement strand
GTGTGGCCGCGGCCGCAGGCGTCCACAGCACGCGTCCGGGCGCGCCGCAACCCCGACCCGGGGGACGCCCGGTATAGGGATCGCGCGCCCCGCCGCGATAGCGCACGACGAAATGCACGTGGGGAAACTCGGTATTGCCCGAAAGACCGACAAGGCCGAGCCGGGTTCCCGCGGTCACCAGCTGGCCCGGGTGCACCGCGATCGAGCCGCGGCGCAGGTGGCTGTACTGGGTCTGCCAGCCGCCCGGGTGATCGACGACGACCGTATTGCCGGCAACGGCTCCCGGCGGTGGCGGTCCGGCGTCGCGAATCGACACGTCGGGGATGCCGTCGCGCACCCGGCGCACGACCCCCGCCGCCGCGGCCACCACCGGCACGCCGAGGCTCATCTCGCGCAGTCCCGGAACCCGGATGTCGATACCCTGGTGGCCGTCGGTGGCAAGCGGGCCGCAAGTGTGATCGCGCGCCCCCGGTCCGGGGTCGTGATCGACGTAGTTCTGGACCATGCATACGATGCCGGGCGGGCAGGCGAGCGGGACGGCAAGGCGCAATGTCGGGGGCGGAGGATCGGCGCTGACGACGGTGCGCGCCGCAAGGCCGAGGATCGGCACGCAGATGAGCGCGATAACCGCCGTTCGCATGGCGCGGGGCCTCCACCCGGGTGTGCGGGCGCCTGCTACGAGGCCTTGGCGCGTTTGCCCGGAACCGGGATCAGGCGCACCGCCCGGTCCTGCACGGCCAGGGCGATCTCGCCGTGTTTGAGAGCCAGTGCATCGCGGCCGAAGATCTCCCGACGCCAGCCGCTGAGCGCCGGCACCCGGGCTTCATCGTCGGCGGCGATGGCCTCCAGGTCGGCGGTGCTGGCAACCAGTTTCTGCGCCACTTCATGGCGTTCACATTGCGTCTTCAGAAGGACCTTGAGCAGATCGATCACGGGGCCGAGGCCGGCCGGCCGTTCGGCCCGGGGCGGCGGAGTCGGGCATTCGTCGTCGGGCACGGCCAGACCCGCAGCTACGGCGCGCAGAATTTCCTGCCCGATGCGTCCCCGCGCGACCTCGCGCGACAGGCCGCGGGTGCGGGCCAGTTCCTCTTCATTGGTCGGCCGGTGGACCGCGATGTCGAAAAGCTGTTCGTCGCGCAGCACCCGGTTGCGCGGCACGTTGCGGCGCTGGGCCTCGCTCTCGCGCCACGCGGCCAGCGCCCGCAACACGGCCAGATAGCGCGGATCGTGAGAGCGGGTCTTGAGTCGCCGCCACGCCGTTTCGGGGTCGAGGCGGTAGGTCCGCGGGTCGGTCAGCACCGCCATCTCCTCTTGCAGCCAGCCCGTGCGGCCGGTCTTTTCCAGCCGCCGGCGCAATTTCTCATAGACCGGGCGCAGGTGGATCACGTCGGCCAGGGCATAGTCCACTTGGCGCTTTTTCAGCGGGCGGCGCGACCAGTCGGCGAAGCGACTCGACTTGTCGATCCGCACGCCGGTCAGCTTGCGCACCAGGGTGTCGTAGCCGACCGATTCGCCGAAGCCGCACACCATGGCCGCCACCTGGGTGTCGAAGATCGGCTCGGGCAGGCGATCCATGAGCAGGTAGAAGATTTCCATATCCTGGCGTGCAGAATGAAAAACCTTCAGCACCTTCCTGTTTTTCAACAGTGAAAACAGGGGCTCCAGATCCATTCCTGGGGCCAGGGGGTCAATTGCGGCGGCCTCCTCGGGGCCGGCGATCTGGACCAGGCACAGCTTCGGCCAGTAGGTCGAATCGCGCATGAATTCGGTGTCCACGGCGATGTAATCTGCCTTGGCCTGACGGGCGCAGAAGGCTTCAAGCGCGGCGGACTCGGTTATTAGGGTCATGGTCTTGCGGTATACACGCAAACCCCGGACAGGCAAACCTCGGCCGGGATCGTGACGATGGGGGCAGTTGCGACGAGAGCTGCGGTCACGACGGGGGGCGTCGGGCCCGCAGCAGTGCCCGGGCTAGTTCGGCGAATCCGGCCCCGGCGCGCCGCCGGGTGACGTAGGCCGGGGACGCAGGCAGAGCCCCGGCGAAATCGCGCACGTTGGCAACCCCGACCGCGTGCGGAAAATAGGCAAACATCGGCGCATCGTTAGGGGAATCGCCGACGAACACGCACTCCTCGCGCACTGCATCGAGGTCGGCGGCAAAGGCTTCGGCGAACAGCAGCCGGGTCGTGGTCAGCTTGTCGTAGGTTCCGAACCAGCCGTTGACGTGGATCGAGCTGACCTTGGCCGTGGCCCCTGCGTCCTCGAACAGGGCCACGATGCGCGCGACCGCCGCCGGCGGCAAGGGGGCCACGTCCTCGCAATAGTCGATCGCCAGATCGGCCTCCCGGTAGGGCTGGTCCGAGGCTACTCCGGCACCCGGCACCGCAGCCAGGATGCGGGCACGCAGGTTTTCGAGCGCACGGCGATGACCGGCCCGTTCGGCCTCGGGCACGACGAAGCGGCGGATCAGGCGCCGCTCGGCCCGCAGGTAGCGGAAGTAGAAGGCGCCGTTCTCGCCGACTACGGCGTCGACCGGCCACATGCGCGCAATATGATCGCACCAGCCGGCTGGCCGGCCGGTGATCGGGATGACCGTCAGCCCGGCTTCGTGCAGGCGCTCCAGGGCGCCGTAGGCCGCAGCACTCAGGCGGCCTTCGGTGGTCAGGGTATCGTCGATATCGAACAGGACGGTGCGCACCCGGGCGCGCGTGGCCGTGGGAAAGCGGGTCAGCGGGCGCATGGCGGCATCAGCGCCCGGGGCCGCCGCCGACGATGGTTCGACACGGGTCATGACGGCCGCCACAATGCGTCAAAGCAGGCCGAGGCGTCAAACCGGTCCGGCTTCGCCGGCGTCATGGCAGGATTGATGGCCTGCGCTTGACAAAGCCGCCGCTTCGGTGCCTTTTGCGCCCGCACAGGCAACAAGCCATCCTGAAACCCACCCCGGCAGCGACGACGCCACATCTCATGCCCAACGACCAGGCTGCAAGCCCTCTTGCCATGCACGAATATCGCACGCACACCTGCGGCGCTCTGCGCCGCACGCACGCCGGCCAGACGGTCCGCCTGTCGGGCTGGATCCACCGCAAGCGCGATCACGGGCATCTACTGTTTGTCGATCTGCGCGACACCTACGGCATCACCCAGTGCGTGATCGACGCCTCCAGCCCGTTGTTTGAAGAACTGGAAACGGCGCGTGTGGAATCGGTCATCACGGTGACCGGCCCGGTGGTCGAACGGGCGCCGGAGACCGTCAATCCCCACCTGCCGACCGGCGAGGTGGAGGTGCGGGTCGAGGACTTGGCGATCCTCTCGCGCGCAGCGGTGCTGCCGCTTCAGGTCAACAGCGACGAGGATGCCGGCGAGGAAGTCCGTCTGCGCTACCGCTATCTGGATCTGCGCCGCGAGAAGATGCAGCGCAAGATCCTGCTGCGCAGCCAGGTCATCGCCTCCATCCGGCGGCGGATGATCGAACAGGGCTTTACCGAGTTTCAGACTCCGATCCTGACCGCCAGCAGCCCCGAAGGCGCCCGCGACTACCTGGTGCCGAGCCGCCTGCACCCGGGCAAGTTCTATGCCCTGCCGCAGGCGCCGCAGATGTTCAAGCAGCTCATCATGATAGCCGGGTTCGACAAGTATTTTCAGATCGCGCCGTGCTTCCGCGACGAGGATGGGCGCGCCGACCGTTCCCCGGGCGAGTTCTATCAGCTCGACTTCGAGATGAGCTTCGTCACCCAGGAAGACGTTTTCGCGGCGATCGAACCGGTCATGACCGGGGTGTTCGAGGAATTCTCCCAGGGGCGCACGGTGACCCGGCCGCCGTTTCCGCGCATTCCCTTTGCCGAGGCGATGCTGAAGTACGGCACCGACAAGCCCGATCTGCGCAATCCGATCGAAATCTGCGACGTCACCGCAGCGTTCCACGAGTCCGGCTTTGCGATTTTCGCCCGGGCAGTGGCCGGCGGCGCCGTGGTGCGGGCGATCCCGGCCCCGGGTGCGGCGGCGCGCCCGCGCAGCTTCTTCGACAAGATGAACGAGTGGGCGCGCGAGCAGGGGGCGGCCGGGCTCGGCTACATCATCTTCGCCGATGGCCAGGCCAAGGGGCCGATTGCGCGCAATCTCGACGCCCAAAGGGTGGCCGAGATCAGGGAAGCGGCCAGGCTCAGTGACGGCGATGCGGTGTTTTTCGCCTGCGATCAGGTTAAGGCGGCCGAGCGGCTGGCTGGTGCGGCGCGTATCCGCCTCGGCCACGAACTCGGCCTGATCGAGGCGGACGCGTTCCGGTTCTGCTGGATCGTCGACTATCCGCTGTACGAGCTCGACGAGGATACCGGGCGGATCGAGTTCAGCCACAATCCGTTTTCGATGCCTCAGGGCGGGCTGGAGGCGCTGGAAACGCAGGACCCGCTGTCGGTCAAGGCCTATCAGTACGACATCGTGTGCAACGGGGTGGAGTTGTCGTCGGGGGCCATCCGCAACCATCTGCCCGAGGTCATGTACAAGGCGTTCGCCATCGTCGGCTACACGCAGGAAGAGGTGGATACCCGTTTCCGCGGCCTGATTTCGGCTCTCAAGTTCGGCGCCCCGCCCCATGGCGGCTCGGCGCCGGGGATCGACCGCATCGTCATGCTGCTGGCCGACGAGCCGAACATCCGCGAGGTCACCGCCTTTCCGATGAACCAGAAGGCCGAAGATCTGATGATGGGGGCACCGGCCGAGGTGCCGGAGGAGCGCTTGCGCGAACTGCACATCAAGCTCGATCTGCCGCCGGAGTTCGAAAAGGAAAAATGAGGGCCGGGCCCCGGGATTTTTTCCCGGCTTTCGGTGAAAATTTCCCGCAATCCCCGGGATTCGGGCTTCCGCCCGGTTAACGAATCCTTTAACCATGCGACAGATGATGAAAAGCGGATGCGGTCCGGTGCATGGCCGGACCGCCAACCGCGATCCGGGGGCTGACGATCCTTCACGCCGTCAAGATTCTGCGTCGTCTCGAAGGTCGACTGGTACGCTGGGGTGCGTTCGCCGGGATCGGCGTGACGCTGGGCGGCTGCGC
>RFLL01000268.1 GCA_003693905.1 Alphaproteobacteria bacterium | reverse complement strand
GATGTGGGCTGTCCTGGCACTCGGTCTGCACGCCTGTGGATCCGACGGCGGCCATCCGGTGGCTCGAACGCTGCCGCCACCTGATCCGCCGCCGCTGCCGGCACGCAAGCCGCCTCCGCCGCCGGGCTTCGTCCGCGCCGTGGCCGCGTCCCCCCAGCGCGTCCAGACGGTGGCCGTGGCTCCGGTTGCGACACCGGCGCCCGCAACGGCACCTGCGTCCGCAACGGCGGCAACGGTCTTTGCCTACCGGGTCCAGGCCGGAGATACCGTCTACGGCATTGCCCGGCGCCTGGGCGTGCCGCTGCGCAGCGTCATCGAGGCCAACCGCCTGGCGCCGCCCTATCGCCTGGCGGTCGGGCAGACCCTGCGTATCCCCAATCCGCGCATTCACGTGGTGCGTCCGGGCGATACGGTGTACGGGGTTGCCCGGGCCTACGGGATCGAAATGAACGCGCTCGTCCGCCTCAACCGCATTTCGCCCCCCTATCTGATTTCGCCCGGTGACAAGCTGGTGCTGCCGGTATGGAGCGCGGGTCCGCTGCGTTCCGACGTTGCGACGGCGAGTGGGCGCAAGCCTCCACCTGCGCAGGCCGACAGATCGCTTGCCCGGGGCAAGAAGCCGAAACCGGTGGTTCGCCCCGCGGCCGGACCGGTTCGAGCGGCCGCGATCCCGACGCCGCCACCGCGTGCCGGCACCAAGTTTCTGTGGCCGACCCGGGGGCGCATCATCGCCCGCTACGGCCCGGCCAAAGGGGGGCTGCACAATGACGGCATCAACATTCTGGCCCCGCGCGGGGCGCCCATACGGGCGGCGGAAAATGGCGTGGTGATCTACAGCGGCAACGAATTGCGTGGGTTCGGGAATTTAGTCCTTGTCAAACATGCGGAAGGCTGGGTGACGGCCTATGCTCATGCTGATGCGGTGCTGGTGCGCCGGGGTCAGCGCGTACGCCGCGGCGAGGTCATTGCCCGGGTCGGCAGCACCGGCAACGTTGCACGGCCCCAGCTCCATTTCGAGATTCGCCGCCGGGCGCGGGCCGTCGATCCGATGCGCCTGCTGGCGCCGCGAGGCACCTGAAAAATAGACCTGATGACGGTATCAGGTTACCGGGGATCGTCGAGACGCTTGCCGAGGCGTCCGGCGAGGTCCTGAATGAACTGCCAGGCCACCCGGCCCGAGCGCCCGCCGCGGGTGATCGACCATTCCCTGGCTTCGGCGCGAAGCTGTTCGGCCGGCACATCGAGACCGTAATACCGGGCGTAGCCCTCGATCATGGCAAGGTAGGTTTCCTGATCGCAGTTGTGGAACCCCAGCCACAGGCCGAATCGGTCCGACAGGCTGACCTTTTCCTCGACCGCTTCCGAGGCATGGATCGCCGTCGAGCGCTCGTTCTCGATCATGTCGCGCGGCATCAGGTGGCGGCGGTTCGAGGTCGCATAGAAGATGACATTGTCCGGGCGCCCTTCGATGCCGCCTTCGAGGACCGCCTTGAGGGATTTGTAGCTGGTATCCGCCGAATCGAAGCTGAGGTCGTCGCAGAACAGGATGCAGCGGCGTTCCGCCGCGCGCAGGATATGCAGCAGCCGAGGCAGGGAGGGAACGTCTTCGCGGTGGATTTCGACCAGGACGATGACGTCGCGACCGTCTGCCGCCGCCTCTTCGTTGACCCGGGCATGGACCGCCTTGACTAGCGAGCTTTTGCCCATGCCCCGCGCGCCCCACAGCAGTGCATTGTTGGCCGGCAGGCCGCGGGCGAAACGACGGGTGTTCTCCAGCAGAATTTCGCCCTGACGGCCGATGCCCTGAAGAAGCCCGTAGGCGACACGGCTGACCTTCGTCACCGGCATCAGGGTGCCGCTTTCGGCGTGCCAGGCGAACGCCTCGGCACCGTCCAGCGTCGGCGACGGCGGCATGGCCGGGGCAAGGCGTTCCAGCGCCTCGGCAATCCGCCCCAGCAGCGGCAGCAGTTCCTGCGTTGGGTCTTCTTGCATCGGATTTTTGGGCATGGTCGGCAGATTTGTACAGTGACGACGGTCCCTGCGATGGGGCCGCAAGGACCCTAGTCGGCACCGCGGGGGTCGTCAATTGCGCCTTCATCCGCTGCCCAAAAGGCGTTCAGCCGCCGTTGCATTTCGCGGGTGGGCAGGTATAGTCCGCCGGGCCCGTGGAAACAGCCGTCGCGGCCGTTAACAGGAAGGAACGTAACGATGTGGATATCGCCGGCATACGCCCAGGCGGCCGGCGGAGGGGCGGATTCCGGGCTGGTTTCCCTTCTGCCGCTGGTTCTGATCTTTGTCGTCTTCTATTTTCTGCTGATCCGACCGCAACAGAAGAAAATGAAAGCGCACAAGGCGATGGTCGAAGCCTTGCGGCGCGGCGACCGGGTGGTGACGGCCGGCGGAATCATCGGAACAGTCAGCAAGGTCTTGAACGACAATGAAGTTCAGCTCGAAATCGCCGACGGTGTGCGGGTGCGTGTCGTACGCAGCACCATTCAGGACGTGTTGAGCCGGGCCGAACCGGCAGACAAGAGCGACAAGAACAAAGCCGGTGCCAGGAAAGCGGCGGAGGAAGGCAAGGACGCCGCATCGGGCGCCAAGGCCGCCAACGATTCGGGCGGCGTGGGGGCGGCGTCCGGTGGTGCCATCGGCAAACTGTCCGGTCTGCTCGGCGGGCGCAAGCGCGATTCCTAGACCACGATTCCCGAACACGATTTCAGCGATGAACCCGATCCGCACCGTGTTTCCCGCTTCTTCCGGCCCACCGGCGGGCGCTGGCTGCGGCTCTTCGGTACGGCACGTCCTCGCATAGGCATTCCCCATGGTTCAGTTCCCGAAATGGCAGGTCGTCGTCCTTGTGCTTGGGCTGCTGCTCGGGGCTGCGTTCGCCGCACCGAACCTGTTACCGCGCGAGGTGGCGGAAAAGCTGCCCGGTTGGGTCCCGTCGCAGCAGATCAATCTCGGTCTCGACCTTCAGGGCGGATCGTATCTGCTGCTCGAAGTCGATCTCGATGCGGTAATGAAGGAGCAGCTTGAGAACCTGGTCGATACTCTGCGCATCGAATTGCGCCGCGCCCGGATCGGCTACACCAATCTGGGCATCGACGGGCAGAGCGTCGTCTTCAAGGTCCGTGACCCGGCGACCATCGACCGGGCGCGTCAGATCGCGCGGGAAGCGGCCAGCGATATCCTCATCAGCGTCTCGGACGACGGCACCTTCCGCATCCGCTTTACCGATCAGGCCCTGGAACAACGGCGGCAGCACATTGTCGAACAGTCGATCGAGATCGTCCGTCGTCGCATCGACGAAACCGGCACCCGCGAACCCAGCATCCAGCGCCAGGGCGAGGATCGTATTC
>RFLL01000267.1 GCA_003693905.1 Alphaproteobacteria bacterium | reverse complement strand
GTACATGCATGGGCGCAGCCGGCGCTGCCGGGGGCCTCGCCCGCCGCGCCTGCGCCGTTACGCGGGGCCGCACAGGCCTGCCCGCGGGCGTGGTCATGGGGTTTGACGGGAGGCGGGGAGGTATCGGGGGACATGGTGGATTCCGGATGCCAGAGGTTGTCGTGCAAAAGATCGTCTCGACCCGGCCCCGACCCCGGCCATGGCCGCCGTGCTTTGCCATGCCGGGACGCAAACGGGCCTGGACCGCGGCGCAGGAGCGTACTATGTGAAGTGTAGGATCTACAGCAACTAGAGGTTCAAGGGAATTTTTCATGACCCAAGCCCCCCTGAGCATCGGTCATCTGGCACGCGAGACCGGGTGCAAGGTACAGACGATCCGCTATTACGAGGACATCGGGCTGATGCCCGCGCCGTTGCGCAGCGCCGGGAATCAGCGTCGCTACGGGCCCGCGCACGTGGCGCGGCTAGCTTTCATCCGGCACAGCCGGGAACTGGGGTTTTCGCTGGATGCGATTCGCGAGCTGCTGAGTCTGGCCGACGATCCCGATCAGCCGTGCGACGCGGCGGATCGTATCGCCCGTGCGCAACTCGCCGCCGTGGAGACGCGTCTGGCGCGCCTGCAGGCGCTCAAGCTCGAACTCGAACGCATGGTCGCATGCTGCCAGGGCGGGCGGATTGCCGAGTGCCGGGTGATCGAGGTGCTCGCCGATCACAACGAGTGCCTGCACAAGGATCACACCGCGCCGATCCGCGAGGGGAGCGTGGACACCCCGCCCTCCGATGCACCCCGATAAGGCGAAATCCGGCGAGACCTGCCCACAACCCCGGTTCCTGAAACCCGCGGGGGCGAATGGCCCCCCGCGCGCCGGAGGGGCGGTGGCTACCGCCTCTTTCGCCCGTGAGCGTCGCACAGGCGGGGCGGTGTCGTGGAAACGAAAAAAACCGCCCTAGTGATGGAGGATCTGGCTGAGGAACAGCTTGGTGCGTTCCGATTGCGGGTTGTGGAAGAACTCTTCGGGGTCGTTCTGTTCGATGATTTCGCCGCCGTCCATGAAGATGACCCGGTTGGCAACCTTGCGGGCAAAGCCCATTTCGTGCGTGACCACCAGCATCGTCATGCCCGATTCGGCCAGCTCGACCATCACCTCGAGAACCTCGGCGATCATTTCCGGATCCAGGGCCGAGGTCGGCTCGTCGAACAGCATGATCTTCGGGTTCATGCACAATGCCCGGGCGATGGCCACGCGCTGCTGCTGACCGCCGGAAAGCTGACCGGGGAATTTATGGGCCTGTTCCGGGATCCGCACCCGTTCCAGGTATTTCATGGCGATTTCTTCGGCTTCGGCCTTGGGCATCTTCTTGACCCAGATCGGCGCCAGGGTGCAGTTCTGGAGCACGGTCAGATGCGGGAACAGGTTGAAGTGCTGAAACACCATGCCGACGTCGCGGCGCACCCGTTCGATCTGCTTGATATCGTCCGTCAACTCGACGCCGTCGACGATGATCTTGCCGCGCTGATGCTCTTCCAGGCGGTTGATGCAGCGGATCAGAGTCGATTTGCCCGATCCCGACGGCCCGCAGATGACGATACGTTCGCCGCGGTTCACGGTCAGGTTGATATCCTTCAGGACATGAAACTGGCCGAACCATTTATGCACGCCGATCATCTGGATGGCGATCTCTTCGAAGATCTTCATCTCGACCGGCGAGCGTTCCACCTTGTCGATCTGGTGCAGATCCTCAGTCATGGTGTGTCCTCCTCGACGGGCCGGTGCCGCCCGGTCCCTTTTCGTATTCGTATTTGCGGCCGCGTTTTCGAGCTCTAGCGTTTCCGGCGATGATCGGTCGCCAGCTTGGTTTCCAGATGCTGGCTGTAGCGTGACATGCTGAAGCAGAACAGCCAGTAGACGAAAGCGCTGAAGACGTACCCCTCGACGGCGAAGCCCAGCCAGTCTGGGTTGGTACCGGCGAGCTGCACCATGCCCAGGAAGTCGAACAGCCCGATGATCAGAACCAGGGTGGTGTCCTTGAACAGCCCGATGAAGGTATTGACGATTCCGGGAATGACCATCTTCAAGGCTTGCGGCAGAATGACCAGACCCATCATCTTCCAGTAGGACAGGCCGAGCGCCTGTGCTGCTTCGTACTGTCCCTTGGGCAGGGCCTGCAGGCCGCCGCGCACGACTTCGGCCATGTAGGCGGCCGAAAACAGGACGACGCCGATCAACGCCCGCAGCAGCTTGTCGAACTCCGCCCCTTCGGGCGCGAACAGCGGCAGAATCACCGAGGCCATGAACAGCACGGTGATCAGCGGTACGCCGCGCCACAACTCGATGAAGGCGATGGAAATGGCGCGGACCACTGGCATGTTCGAGCGCCGGCCGAGCGCAAAGATGATCCCGATCGGCAACGAGGCGACGATGCCCACGCCGCCGATGACCAGGGTCAGGAACGCCGCCCCCAGGGTGAAGAAGTGCGGCGTGGAGAGATTGGTGGAGAT
>RFLL01000266.1 GCA_003693905.1 Alphaproteobacteria bacterium | reverse complement strand
GTGTGGGACCCGCAGGCGGTGCGGATCATGACCGAGGCCGGTGTCGGCAGCGAGGTCACGCTCGACCTCGGCGGCAAGACCGACATGCCGGCGGTCGGTGCCAGGGCGGCACCGTTGCGCCTTACCGGGCGGGTACGCACCCTTTCCGACGGGCGCTGGATCGTGCGCGGGCCGATGTACACCGGCGTCGAGGTCAACACCGGCCCGAGCGCCGTTTTCGAGGTCGGCTCCATGCGCATCGTCGTCGTCTCGCGCCATCACGAACCGTGGGACACCGGCATCTTCACCAGCCTCGGCATCGATCCGCGCCACTGCCGCTATCTGCTGCTCAAATCGCGCATCCACTACCGGGCCGGGTTTGCACCGCTGGCCACGGCGACGATTCCCCTCGACGGCGTCGGGGTGACGACCTCGGACAATTCCCTGCTGCACTTCGAAAATGTGCGCCGGCCGATCTATCCTCTCGACTGGAATGCCGCCCTCTGAGCAAACGGGCCGGCCCCGGGCATGTCACCGTATCGAGATCGCTTCATCGCGTGCGAATTGTACGATTGCGAGCGAAAATCGTGTGATGACGCTCGAAGAACATCGAAATACCGCCCCGGAAAACGCCACCGCGCATGCCGCGGGACGGGATGTGGCGGCGCCTGAAGCCTGCACCACATGGTAAGATATTGTGTATACGGCGAGTCTGCCTGTATATTCGCCTCAGCACTGATCCGGGGCTGCTCGAGTGTTCGAGTAAATGCTGGTTCTGTCGACCGGCAAATGGACGATGAAAAAAACGGCGGAATAAAAAAACCGTCAAACGCCGGCGACGTCATGATAAAGGGAGGAACTTGTTCCATGACTGAGAAGAAACAGCCGAAAACTGCGACCGCATCGCGCCGCAAATTCCTGACCGGCGCGGCGGGGGCCGTCGCCGGCGGCGCCGCCATGATCGCTGCACCGCAGGTGTCGCGGGCTCAGACCGTGACCCTGAAGATGCAGGGATCCTGGGGCAAGGCCGACATCTTCAACGAGATGGCGCTGGAATACGTCGACCGCGTGCAGAAGATGGCCGGCGGGCGACTCAAGATCGAC
This sequence comes from Alphaproteobacteria bacterium, assembly GCA_003693905.1. Lineage (GTDB taxonomy): Bacteria > Pseudomonadota > Alphaproteobacteria > Kiloniellales > J153 > J153. The sequence continues at coordinate 2,278 of RFLL01000266.1, read as the reverse complement.
TATCTGGTCTCCGGTGCCGTGGTCAAGGCGTTCCAGGTTCAAGACGCCTGTCACAAGGGCGTGCTTGATGCCGCCCACACCGTGACCGCGTACTGGTACGGCAAGAACAAGGCCGCCTCGCTGTTCGGAACCGGCCCCGTGTTCGGTGCCAACGCAGCGCAGATTCTGGCCTGGATCCACAAGGGCGGCGGCAAGGAGCTATACCGCGAGCTGGTGCAGGATATCCTCGGCCTCAACCTGGTCGGCTTCTTCGCGATGCCGATGCCGACGCAGCCGCTGGGCTGGTTCAAGAAAAGGATCACCAGCGTCGACGATCTCAAGGGCCTGAAATACCGCACCGTCGGTCTGGCTACCGACATCATGCAGGGCATGGGCCTGCGTGTGACCCAGTTGCCCGGCGGCGAGATCGTGCCGGCCCTGGAACGCGGCGTCATCGAGGCTTTCGAGTACAACAACCCGACCTCCGACAGCCGCTTCGGTGCCCATGACGTCAGCAAGATCTACATGATGGGCAGCTATCACCAGGCGGCCGAGTTCTTCGAGATCATCTTCAACAAGGACAAGTTCGAATCGCTGCCGGCCGAACATCAGGCGATTCTCGAATACGCCGCCGAGGCCGCGAGCACGTCCAACTACGGTACCGCGATGGACAACTACTCGCGCGACCTGCAGAAGCTGATCAACGAGCACGGCGTCAAGGTCTATCGTACGCCGCAATCGGTGATGAACGCCCAGCTCGAATCCTGGGACCGGGTGCTGGAGAAGCTGACCAAGGATGCCTTCTTCAAGAAGGTGGTCGATTCCCAGCGCGCATGGTCGGAACGGGTCGCGTTCTACGATCTGATGAACTCGGCCGACTACAAACTGGCGTTCGAGCACTACTTCCCCGGCCGGCTCGGCTTCTAGGGCCGCCGTCCGGCGTTCGTGCGAACCCGTGGGGCGGCGCGCCCAAGGCGCCGCCCCACGACTGTCGGGGAAGTGCCGGGTTGAGGGCCGCCTGTATCGCCGGGGCCATCACCAGGACCATTTCCGGGACCATTCATCATCACGGTTTCGTTCGGGTACGGCTCGATGACCGATTTTCTTTTCCTGATCGACAGGATCAGCGCCTGGGTTGGCAAGGCCTTCGCATGGTGCATCCTGATCATGACCTTCGGGGTCAGCTACGAGGTGTTCGTCCGCTACGTTCTGCGCGATCCGACGACATGGGCGTTCGACATCAGCTACATCATGTACGGTGCACTGTTCATGATGTCCGGGGCCTATACGCTCTCGCGTGACGGTCATGTGCGCGGCGACGTCATCTATCGTCTGTGGCCGGCGCGCGTGCAGGCGATGATCGAATTTGTCCTCTACTTCCTGTTTTTCTTTCCCGGCGTCTCGGCGCTGATCTATGCCGGCATCGACTATGCGGGGGAATCCTGGAGCTACCGCGAAGTATCGGTGATGAGCCCGGCCAACGTGCCGATCTTCCAGTTCAAGAGCATCATCCCGCTGGCCGCGTTCTTTCTGTTCCTGCAAGGCATCGCCCAGGTCATCCGCTGCGTGATCTGCATCCGCAACGGCGAATGGCCGGCACGTCTGCACGATGTCGAGGAAATGGAAACGGTCCTGGCGCACACCAAGGAATATGAAGACCTTCTGAAATCCCGCGACGATGGCAAAGGGGGCGCACAATGACCGATCCCCAGATCGCCATCATGATGCTGGGCATCTTCGTCCTTACGATTCTGCTCGGCTTTCCCATTGCTTTCACGCTCGTCGCCATGGGGGTCGGCTTCGGCTACTACGCCTATTACGACCCCGAGCGCATGAGCAGCATCTTCGACAACCGCATCTTCGATCTGCTGGTCAATCAGACATATTCGGTGATGGCCAACGACGTTCTGACCGCGGTGCCTTTGTTTCTGTTCATGGGTTATGTGGTCGAACGAGCGAACATCGTCGATCGCCTGTTTTTCAGCCTTCAGATTGCAGCCCGGCATCTGCCCGGCTCGATGGCCGTCGCGGCCCTGGCAACCTGCGCCATGTTCGCCACCGCGACCGGTATCATCGGTGCGGTGGTGACGCTGATGGGGCTGCTTGCTTTTCCGGCGATGCTGAAGGCACGCTACGACACCAGCTTCGCCGCCGGCGTGATCTGTGCCGGCGGCTGTCTGGGCATTCTGATTCCGCCCAGTATCATGCTCATCGTCTATGCCGCAACGGCCGGCATCTCGGTGGTCAAACTGTACGCCGCCGCGATGTTCCCCGGTTTCCTGCTCGCCGGGCTTTACAT
>RFLL01000265.1 GCA_003693905.1 Alphaproteobacteria bacterium | reverse complement strand
GGGCGGCGATGAAGAACCCGGCACTCAGCACGCCGGCCAGAACCGCCGCCCCGGTGAACGAAAACAGCGGCCGCGTCGCCAGGATGAGCACGGTCTTGATGGTCATCAGATCGAACATGACCTTGTAGATCCGCGACAGCCCGTATTTCGATTCCCCGAAACGCCGCGGATGGTGGTGCACGGGGATCTGCGCGATGCGCGCGCCGGCCAGAGACGCCATCGCCGGAATGAAACGATGCATTTCGGAGTAGAGCGGGATGTTCTTGATCAGCGCCGCCCGGTATGCCTTGAGCGAACACCCGTTGTCGCGGATCGGCACGCCGGTGACCCGCGCAATCAGCCAGTTGGCAACCTTCGACGGCAGAACGCGGGTCAGGAACTTGTCCTGACGGCGACGGCGCCATCCGGCCACGATGTCGTACCCTTCGTCGATTTTTTCGAGGAAGGTGGGGATGTCGGCCGGATCGTTCTGCATGTCGCCGTCCATGGTGACGATGATGCGCCCGCGGGCATGGTCGATCCCGGCGACCATGGCCGGCGTCTGGCCGAAATTGCGGCGAAACTTGATCACCCGCACCCGCGAATCGCGCGCAGCCAGAGCGACGGCCCGTTCAAAGGTGGCATCGCGGCTGCCGTCGTCGACGAAAAGGATCTCGAACGAAATGCCGAGCGGTTCGACCGCGGCAAGAACCGCGTCGTAGAGAGGCTCGATATTGGCCTCCTCGTTGTACACCGGCACGACGATTGACAGATCCAATGCTCTTATCCCCTTTCGCGCTGCGCGCCGGCAGCGCGGCCCCGGAGCCAAGCCCGCCGCGCGCAGTCGCAGCCGCGGCCATAACCGCTTGAAATAACGGAATCTTGTTGTCTCCGACGAGGCCGCTCAGGGTGCCGCAGTTTGGTTAAGGTTGCATGAAATGATGGCACGAAGCCGGCCTGAAGCAGGCGCAGAAGAGCCCCTTCCGCCCGATCCTTCCAGGCGATCACCACGCAACCACGAAACAATCGTACAACCTCTCCCGGCGAACGCGTCGCTCCCGGGCAAGTCTAGCACATCGGACCCCGCACCGGGCACCTTCCCCTGCCACTGTCGCCTGTGCGCCCCCGGATCCATTAACCAAGCACAAAGGGTTATGGCCGATGGTGGGGCCCGGCCCGCCCGCGCCCGCCCGGCGTTCCGTTGCGGCGTCCTATTGCGCCCGGTCGGGCTGTGCGCGTACCGTGGCATGCAGGTCGCGGTGTGGCCGAAGTTTCCGGCCCCCGCATTCCCCCGTACGCCAGGCGAAAAGGACGACCGGCCATATGGGATCGACCACATCCTTCGACCCGCTGACCAGGCGGTTCGTGGCCCAGTTCGCCCGCCCGGCGGAACTGGGGCCGGTCAATCTGCGCGCCCTGTCACCGTTCCAGCGCGCCCTTCTGGTGATCGACGGGACCGTCACCCGCTTCATCGAGGTCTACACCCTGGAGCCGACGACGACGGTGCGAATCGACCAGGTCCGGTTCCACATCACCGAGGACCATCCTTGGCTCGATGTCAAGGAGGGGGCCGAAGTCGGCCTGCGACGCGTGTTCATCAAGGGTCAGCACAGCGGTCGTCTTTACGTCTACGCGATCGCTTCGGTGGCTCTCGACCGGATCCCGCCGGAGGTGCGCAGGCGTCTCGAGGTCCAGGGCGAATCGCTGGGCAAGGTGCTCAACGAAAACCGGATGGAAACCCGCCGCGAGATTCTGTGGTACGGCAAGGAACAGGTCGCCGACCTGCCCGAAGCGGTGGCCGAACTCAGCGACGGGGCCTTTTTCAGCCGCGCCTACCGGATCATCCACAACGGGGAACCGATCGCTCTGATCAACGAGAAATTTCCGGCCCGCATCGAAGAGCAGCCCTCGCCCTACTAGGAAGAAGCCGCCCTCTGCGATGGAGCACGCCTCCATTCGGCGCCGCGGCAAATGACGGACGGGATCATGGATACGAGCTATTTCGACTCCTTCATCGAAACCCTGGGCCGCGAGGCCCTGAACCAGATCCAGCTCAGGAAGTTCCAGCTCGCCCTCGAGCAAGTGCTGCGTGGCAATGCCTTCTACCGCCGGAAGTTCGCCGAGGCGGGCCTGCACGACGCGGCCGAGATCAGGACCTTCGACGATTTCCGCCGGCTGCCTTTTACGCTCAAGGCCGAATTGTCCGACGACCAGGCGGCGCATCCGCCTTATGGCACCAATCTCACCTTCGAGCGCAGCCGCTATACCCGCATTCATCAAACCTCGGGCACGACGGGGCGGCCGCTGTTGTGGCTCGACACTGACGAAAGCTGGCAATGGTGGCTGCGCTGCTGGGCGGCGGTTTATCGCGCTGCCGGGGTCGGTGCCGACGACCGGGTCTTTTTCGCCTTTTCCTTCGGCCCCTTCATCGGCTTCTGGAGCGCCTTCGAAGCGGCCCGTCACGTCGGCGCCCTGGCCGTGCCGGGCGGCGGCATGTCCTCGTACCAGCGTGCCAAAGCGATTCAGGCGCACGGCATCACGGTTCTGGTGTGCACGCCAACCTACGCCATGCATCTGGCCGAAGTGGCGGAACAGGAAGGCATCGACATCGCCGGGGGCAGCGTGCGAACCACCATCCATGCCGGCGAACCGGGGGCCAGCCTGCCGGCAACCAAGCAGCGGATCGAACGGGCCTGGGG
>RFLL01000264.1 GCA_003693905.1 Alphaproteobacteria bacterium | reverse complement strand
GTCATGGACGTGCCGCGAGCCGAGACGCGGCGCTACGGGGTTCTCGATGTGGTGCGCGAAAGCGGCAACCTGGTCGAGGCGCGCGGGCTGGTCGAAAAGCCGGCACCGGAAGAGGCGCCCTCGACACTGTCGATCATCGGCCGCTACATCCTCGATCCGGCGGTCTTTGTCGAGCTTGACCGGCAGGAGGCAGGTGCCGGCGGCGAGATCCAGTTGACCGACGCCATGGCCCGGACCATCGGCCGGCTGCCGTTCCATGGCCTGCGCTTTACCGGGCGCCGCTTCGACTGCGGCAGCAAGGCGGGCTTTCTCGAAGCCAACATCGCCTTTGCCCTGGAACGCGCCGATCTGCATGAGGACATGCACGACATCCTGACGCGCTATGGCGCGGCCGCGGAGCAGGGTCAAGGCGCCGGCGGTTGACCGTCGACTGACGGACGTCGCTTATTTTTTTAATTTATTTCTTCGGGAGTTGCGTACGCCATGCGTATTGCCATGATTGGTACCGGATACGTCGGCCTGGTCTCCGGTGCGTGCTTTTCGGAATTCGGCATCAACGTCGCCTGCGTCGACAAGGACGCGGAGAAAATCGCGCGCCTGCGCAAGGGCGAGATTCCGATCTACGAACCGGGCCTGGACGAACTGGTCGCGCGCAATGTGGAAGAGGAGCGCCTGACCTTCACCACCGATCTGGCGGGTGCGGTGGCCGGGGCCAATGCCGTTTTCATCGCCGTCGGAACGCCGAGCCGCCGCGGCGACGGATTTGCCGATCTTACCCACGTATACGATGCGGCGCGTGAAATCGCCGCCGCTCTCGACGGCTATACGGTGGTGGTGACCAAGTCCACGGTGCCGGTGGGCACCGGGCGCGAGATCGCACGGATCCTGCGCGAGGCACGCCCCGATGCCGATTTCGACGTGGTGTCGAACCCGGAATTTCTGCGCGAAGGCCCGGCGATCGGTGATTTCATGCGCCCCGACCGGGTCATCATCGGGGCCGAAAGCGAACGGGCGCAGCAGCTCATGCGGCGCATCTACCGGCCGCTTTATCTTATTGAGACGCCGATGATCTTCACCGGCCTGGAGACGGCGGAACTGACCAAATACGCGGCCAACGCCTTCCTGGCGGCCAAGATCACCTTCATCAACGAGGTTGCCGACCTGTGCGAAAAGGTCGGGGCCGATGTGCACGACGTCGCCCGCGGCATCGGCCTTGACGGGCGCATCGGGCGCAAGTTTCTGCACCCGGGGCCGGGCTATGGCGGCTCGTGTTTTCCCAAGGATACGCTGGCGCTGGTGCGCACCGCACAGCAGGCCGGGGTGCCGATCCGGCTTGTTGAGACCGTGGTCGACGTCAACGAGCGGCGCAAGCGCCGCATGGCCGACAAGATCATCGCCCATTGCGGCGGCTCGGTCGCGGGCAAGACGGTTGCCGTGCTGGGCCTGACGTTCAAACCCAACACCGATGACATGCGCGAGGCGCCGAGCCTGGAAATCATCCCCGCCCTGCAGGCCGCCGGGGCCATGGTGCGCGCCTACGATCCGGCCGGCCTGAAGGAGGCGCAGAAGCTGCTGCCCGGCATGATCGCCTGCGACAGCGCCTACGAGGCGATGGACGGGGCCGATGTCCTGGTCATCGTGACCGAGTGGAATGCCTTCCGCGCTCTCGATCTGGACGAAGTCAAGCGGCGCCTGAAGACCCCGGCGATCGTCGATCTGCGCAACATCTACAATCCCGAAGAGATGCAGGCCGCCGGCTTCCACTACACCTCGATCGGGCGTCCGGAGGTGATTCCCGACAGGCAGCCGAAGTGAAGGAATGCCAGCCATGAGCCACCGCTTCGATCCCAGCATCCTGCGCGAATACGACGTACGCGGCATCGTCGGGCAGACCTTGGCCGAGGCCGACGCCTTGGCCCTGGGGCGCGCCTTCGGAACCGTGGTGCGTCGCGCCGGGGGACGGCGGATCTGCGTCGGGCGCGACGGGCGGCTGTCGTCGCCGCAGTTGGAGGCGGCGCTGGTCGAAGGGTTGGCCTCCACGGGGCTGACAGTGTGGCGGACCGGCCTCGGCCCGACCCCGATGCTGTACTTCGCCACCTACGAGTTGGAGGCGGATGCCGGGATCATGGTCACCGGTTCCCACAATCCGCCCGACCACAACGGCTTCAAGATGACCCTGCACAAGGCATCGTTCTTCGGTGCCGACATCCAGCGCCTGGGAGAGATCGCCGCCGCCGGCGATTTCGAAACCGGTGCCGGCACGGTTGAAGAACGTACCGTCGAGGAGGCCTACGTGACGCGCCTGTGCCGGGGGTACCGCAGCGACGGCCGCCCCTTGCGCGTTGCCTGGGATGCCGGCAACGGGGCCGCCGGGGCGGTGATGGCGGCGCTCAGCGCACGCTTGCCCGGCGAACACGTGCTGCTCAACGAGGTCGTCGACGGGACTTTCCCCAACCATCATCCCGATCCGACGGTAGCCGAGAATCTGGCCCAGCTTCAGGCCTGCGTGCGTGAGCGCGGCTGCGATGTCGGCATCGCTTTCGACGGCGATGCCGATCGCATCGGCGTGGTCGATGAACACGGCCGCATCCTGTGGGGCGATCAGCTCATGCTGCTGCTCGGGCGCGACATCCTCAGCCGCCATCCCGGCGCCATCATGATCGCCGATGTCAAGGCCAGTCAGATCCTGTTCGACGAACTGGCGCGCGCCGGCGGCCGCCCCGTCATGTGGAAGACGGGGCATTCGTTGATCAAGGCGAAGATGGCCGAAACCGGGGCGCTTCTGGCCGGTGAGATGTCGGGCCACATTTTCATCGCCGAGGACTATTACGGCTTCGACGACGGCCTTTATGCCGCGGTGCGGGTGATCGATCTGCTCAGCCGCTCGGGGCAAAGCCTGGCCGCTTTCCGCGATTCGCTGCCGCCGGTGGTCAACACGCCGGAGATTCGCTTTCCCGTCCCCGAATCGCGCAAGTGGGCGGTGGTCGAAGAAGTGCGCACCCGGCTGGCCGAACGGAAGGCCGACGTCATCGCCATCGACGGGGTGCGGGTGCGCACCGAGGACGGCTGGTGGCTGCTGCGGGCCTCCAATACGCAGGCCGTCCTCGTTGCCCGCTGCGAAGCCCGTGACCGCGACGGTCTGCACCGTCTGATCGAGTCTCTGACCGAGCAACTGCGCCTCAGCAGGGTCGAAGTGCCGGCCGATCTGATCGCTGCGGCCGATCCCGCGTAAGGACGGGGCAAGGCCCTGCCTGTACGGCACGGTCGCGCTCACCCGGATAATCGAAAGCATCGGCCCCGGGCAGACGATCCATCAGGTCCATCCCGGGGCCGTGGCTCTTTTTGAGACCGTCTTACTTTTTTCTTTTTCGCTGTCGCCTCAGCGCGAGACGCGAAGCTGCGACAGATCGTTGGCCACTTCGCGGAAGACCTGTTCCAAGGCCTCGCGGCTGGGCGCCTTCTGATAGAAGGGGGCGTCGGGGCCGGAGGCGACGGCCTTCAGCAGGGCCTCGAGATCATCGGACATTTCGCCGAACTGGATCGTATAGACCAGGATGCCCTGCGCCTTGATGGTGCTGGCGACGTCGAGCAGGCGCTGGTTGGCGCCGCCGTTCTGGGCGGCGCTGCCCTTGCCGAACTGCGTCTTGTAACCGTCGCCGACGCCGCCGTAGTTCTCGCCGTCGGTCAGCAGGATGATCGCCTGCGTGCGCCGTCCCTGCGGATTGTCGGTAGCTTCGTCGAACGGTGCATCGTTGACCAGAACACGCCATGCCCACGCCAGGCCCTGGGGGATGTTGGTGGTTCCGGTGGGCGAGGTCAGTTCGTCGATTGCGGCCTTGATCGTCGTCTTGTTGCTTTGCAGCGGGGTGACACCGTGGCTCAGGCAGCGGGTGC
>RFLL01000263.1 GCA_003693905.1 Alphaproteobacteria bacterium | reverse complement strand
ATCGCCGAGCTGACCGACGTGGTCGGCAATCTGGGCTATGCGTTCGTCGACATCCAGCCGAAGGTCGAACGTGACCGCGAAGCGAGAACCATCAGCCTGACGTACGAGATCAACGAGGGCCCCAAGGTTTTCGTCGAGCGGATCGACATCGAAGGCAATACCCGCACCCTCGACAAGGTGATACGTCGCGAATTCCGACTCGTCGAAGGCGATGCCTTCAACACCGCCAAACTGCGCCGTTCACGAACGCGGATTCAGAACCTCGGTTTCTTCCGGAGTGTCAAAATCGAAACTGAACCGGGCAGTCAGCCCGACCGGACCGTCATCAAGGTCGAGGTGGAAGAGCAATCGACCGGCGATCTGACCTTCGGCGCCGGCTTTTCGACCACGGCCGGCGTTCTCGGCAGTGTCGGCATCCGCGAACGCAATCTGCTCGGTCGGGGGCAGGATCTGCGTCTCAACTTCACCCTTTCGGGCGAACAGTCCCAGATCGATCTGAGCTTTACCGAGCCCTATTTCCTGGAACGCAATCTGGCCGCGGGATTCGACCTGTTCCGAATCGAAAACGATTCGAACGATCAGTCGTTCAACCTGAAGCGAACAGGCGGGTCCTTGCGCACCGGCTTCAACTGGCAAGAGCGCGTCCGTCAGACCTTCCGCTATACCCTGGAAGACAAGGAGGTAACCGACGTCGATGCCAACGCCTCGCTGATCGTCAAGGACGAGGTGGGACGTTTCATCCAGTCGCGCCTCGGCCATGAATTGAAGTACGATACCCGCGACAATCGGTTCGATCCGCACACCGGGTTCGTGTTGCGCCTGCGCAACGAGGTGGCCGGTCTGGGCGGCGACGTGCGGTATTTCAAATCGTCCTTCGGCGGCGCCTATTATCAGCCGGTGGCGGAGGACTGGACCGCCAGCGTGCGGGCGGAAGTCGGAAACATCTTCGGCCTCGGGCAGGATACGCGGATCAGCGACCGCTACTTCATCGGCGGCACCGATTGCCGCGGCTTCCAGTTTGCCGGCGTCGGCCCCCGGGACGGACCCACCGGCGATCCCCTGGGGGCCAAGAACTTCTATACCGCAGGCAGCGAGTTGAGCTTCCCACTCGGCCTGCCGGAAGAGTACGATATTCGCGGTCGCGTCTTTCTCGACGCCTGTTCGGCCTGGGACCTGGACAAGAGCAATTCCAGCGTTCTGGATGAAAATACGCCGCGGGTTGCGGGCGGCATCGGCGTCACTTGGCGCTCGCCGTTCGGTCCGATCGTCCTCGACTTCGGTTTTCCGATCGTCAAGGAAGATTTCGACGAGACCCAGGTTCTCAACTTCAGCTTCGGAACCCAGTTCTGAGAAACGGATCCCATGTTCTCCTTAACGTTCTGGCACCGCCACGGTGCCGCCGCGCTGATGATCCTGACCTTTGGCGTGCTCCTTTCTGCACCGCTGAGCGCCCAGGAATGGAAAGCGCCGAAAATCGCCATCATCGACGTCCAGAAAATCATCCGTGAATCCGAGGCCGTGCGATCCCTGGCCAAGGAGGTCGATGCACGCCGCGCCAAGGTGCAGGCGGCGCTGCGCGAGAAGGAAAACGGCTTGCGGGCGGCAGACCAGGAACTGGCCCGCCAACGCAGCATCCTGTCGGCGGAAGCGTTCGCGCAGAAACGCAAGGAGCTGGAACGTCAGGTCGGGCTTCTGCAACGGGAAATCAAGGACCAGCGACGCAGCCTCGATCAGGAGTTCGCCCGCGGCATTCAGCAGGTTCAGCGCGAGCTTGCGTTGATTGCCAAGGACATGGCCGAGAAGCGCGGCCTCGACATGATCCTGTCCAAGGCCACGATCGTCATCGTCAAGCCGGAGTTCGACCTGACCGACGAAGCGTTGAAGCTGCTTAACAAACGCTTGCCCAAGGTGGCCACGGCGAAACCGACGAATTAGGAAGCCAGAGGCCAGCCCATGGCGGATCCACGGTTCTTCAGCCTCGCCGGGCCGTTCACCTTGCGTGAGCTGGCCGCGATCGCCAAGGCGGAACTCGGCCCCGGGACCGACCCGCAACGTCTCATCATCGATGTGGCGCCGCTGGAGACGGCCGGTCCCCAGGACATCAGCTTCATCGACAATCGCCGCTACGTCGACACCTTCAGAAAGTCGCGGGCCGGCGCCTGCGTCGTCGCTCCCGATCTGGCTGACAAGGCGCCCGAAGGGATGGCCTTGGTAATCACGCCGCAACCCTACCGGGGTTATGCCCTCATAGCACAGGCGTTCCACCCGGAACCGGCGGTGATCCCGGGATGCCACGAAAGTGCCGTGATCGATCCCTCGGCCCGAATCGGCGCGGGCAGCCGCATCGGGCCCGGTGTCGTGATCGGGGCCCGGGTGGAGATCGGGCGCGACTGCGACATCGGCCCCCATACGGTGATCGACGACGGGGTCGTCATCGGCGACGAGACCAAGATCGGCGCCAATGCCTATCTCGGATACTGCCTGATCGGGCGCCGTTGTCGTTTCCATGCCGGCGTGCGGATCGGCAATCGCGGTTTCGGCTTTGCCATGGACCCCGACGGTTACGTCGATGTGCCCCAGCTCGGCCGGGTCATTGTCGAAGACGACGTGGAGATCGGTGCCAACAGCACCATCGACCGCGGGGCCGGCCCGGACACCGTGATCGGCGCCGGTTGCAAGATTGATAATCTGGTGCAGATCGGGCACAACGTACGCTTGGGTCGGGGGTGCGTTCTGGTTGCGCAATCGGGCATCGCCGGCAGCACCAAGCTCGATGATTTCGTGGTCCTTGCGGCACAGGCCGGGGTCGCTGGTCACCTGACGATCGGCAAGGGAGCCCAACTGGCTGCCAAAACGGGCGTCATGCGCGATGTGCCCGCCGGTCAGGCGGTGGCCGGTGCGCCGGCCATGCCGGTGAGGGACTTTTTCCGCTTGGTCGCAATCTGGCAGCGGCAACTCAAGGCCAAGGGCAAGCGCGATGAATGAGCAGCATGCCAAACGAGCCGTCGTCGAGGCGGTGGACATCCTGCGGATCATGGAGATGATCCCGCACCGCTATCCGTTCCTGATGATCGATCGGGTGATCGACATCCGCCCCGACGAAAGCGCCATCGGCATCAAGAACGTCAGTATCAACGAGGCCTTCTTCCAAGGGCACTTCCCGCGCCAGCCGGTGATGCCGGGAGTGTTGATCATCGAATCGATGGCTCAGACGGCGGCGGTCCTCGTGGTCGAGACCTTGGAAGGAGCGGCGGCGGGCAAGCTGGTCTATTTCATGACCATCGACGAGGCCCGGTTCCGCAAACCGGTGGTGCCCGGCGACACCATCCACGTTCATGTCGCCAAGCTGCGCAACCGGCGCAATGTGTGGAAGTTTCGCGGCGAAGCCAGGGTCGACGGAACCCTGATGGCCGAAGCGGAATTTTCGGCCATGATCATGGACGAGTAAGCGATGTCTTCGCCTGTTCGCATGCAGCGGCGCGTTTCGATCCCAATTGCCTCGCCATGCACTTGTCAGCAGTCCAGAGGAGGCGGGTGCCGTCGGGGCCGCGCAACGAATGGATGAAACCGTGATGGCCGACGTCCATCCCACGGCGGTCGTTGCACCGAAGGCCCGTCTTGGAACGGGAGTGCGGATCGGACCCTACTGCGTCGTCGGAGCCCACGTGAGCCTGGATGAGGGCGTCGTGCTGCACAGCCACGTCGTGGTCGAAGGACGCACCCGCATCGGCCCCCGCACCCGGGTTTTCCCCTTTGCCTCTCTCGGCCACCAGCCCCAGGACTTGAAATACAGGGGCGAGCCGTCGGAGCTGATCATCGGCGCCGACAACATGATCCGCGAACACGTGACCATGAATCCGGGCACCGAAGGCGGCGGCATGGTGACCCGGGTCGGCGACGGGTGCCTGTTCATGGTCGGTGCCCACGTCGCCCACGACTGCCGGATCGGCAACGGCGTCATCCTGGCCAACAATGCCACCCTGGGTGGGCACGTCGTGGTCGAGGACTACGCCATCATCGGCGGCCTTTCCGCCGTCCATCAGTTCGTGCGCATCGGTCGCCACGCCATGATCGGCGGCATGTCGGGGGTCGAGCACGACGTCATTCCCTACGGCCTGGTGATGGGTGAGCGTGCGCGTCTGTGCGGACTCAACATCGTCGGCCTCAAACGCCGCGGCATTGCACGTGACGACATTCGGGCCCTCGGCAAGGCCTACGAAAAGCTGTTCGACGAGGAAGGGACGCTGGCCGAGCGGATCAAGCAACTGGCGGACGAGATGGGCGAGGTACGTCCCATCGCCTATCTGATCGACTTTCTGCGGCGGCCGTCATCGCGCCCTCTGTGCCGGCCCAAGGTGGAGAATGGCCGCTAAACTGGGCATCGTGGCCGGCAGCGGCCCGTTGCCCGGTCGCCTGGTCGAGCTCTGCCGCCAAAGCGGGCGCGAGGTATTCGTGGTGGCGCTGGAAGGTCATACGGACCCGGCCACGGTCGATGACGTACCCCATCTGTGGACGCGGCTGGGAGCGGCCGGCTCGGCCCTGGCGGCGCTGCGAGCCGCCGGGGTCGGGGAACTGGTCATGGTCGGTCCGGTACGCCGTCCCAGCTTGCGCGAACTGCGGCCCGATCTGCGCACGGCCCAGGTTCTGAGCCGGATCGGTGCCGCCGGCCTGGGCGATGACGGGCTGTTGCGGGCGCTTGTCGGCGTTCTGGAAGGCGAAGGCTTCCGGGTCGTCGGTGTCGATGACGTAATCGCCGATCTGCGCGCCCCCGAAGGCCCATACGGCCGCCATCATCCCGATGCACGGGCCCGGGCCGATATCGACCGCGGCATCGCCGTGGCCTGCGCTCTGGGAGCGGCTGACGTCGGGCAGGCCGTGGTGGTTCAGGAAGGCATCGTCCTTGGCGTTGAGGCGGT
>RFLL01000262.1 GCA_003693905.1 Alphaproteobacteria bacterium | reverse complement strand
TCCACCGACAACGTGCCTGGCGTCCCCGGGATCGGTGTCAAGACGGCGGCACAACTGATCAAGGAATACGGCGATCTGGAAAACCTGCTCGCCCACGCGCAGGAGATCAAGCAGCCCAAGCGCCGGGAGAACCTGCTTGCCCACGCCGAACAGGCGCGCATCTCGCGCAGGCTGGTCGAACTGAAGAACGATGCACCGCTGGTGGTACCGCTGGAGGCGCTGCACCCGCGCCAACCGGACCCGGAGGTGCTGCGCAGGTTCCTCGAAGAAAACGCCTTCCGCTCGATCATCGCGCGTCTTGGCGACGTGCTGGACAGCGACGTGAAAAAAGGCTCGGGCACCGGCGCGGCGGGCATTTCGGACAGCCCGGTGGTCCACGACGGCTATGAACTGATCCAGACACCGGCGGCCCTCGACGCCTGGATCGCCGCCGCCATCGAAGCCGGTGTGGTGGCGGTCGATACCGAAACCACCTCGCTCGATGCCTTGCGCGCCGATCTGGTCGGAATCTCGCTGGCGCTCGGTCCCGGGCGGGCGTGCTACATCCCGCTCGGCCACAGCGGACAGGCAAGCGGTGGCGAACTCGACCTCGACGCCAAAGCCGAAGCCCCGCAGCAGATTCCCCCGGACCAGGCGCTCGCACGGTTGCAGCCGCTGCTCGAAGACCCGAGCGTCCTCAAGGTCGGTCAGAACATCAAGTACGACATCTTGGTTCTCGGCCGCCACGGCATCGCGGTGAGGCCGTTCGACGACACCATGCTGCTGTCCTACGTTCTCGAAGCCGGCCTGCACGGCCACGGCATGGACGAACTGGCGCGCCTTCACCTCGGCCACGACACCATCAAGTTCAAGGACGTGGCCGGAACCGGCAAGGCCCAGGTGACGTTCGACAAGGTGCCGCTCGACAAGGCGCTGGATTACGCCGCCGAGGATGCCGACGTGACCCTGCGCCTGCACCGGGTGCTCAAGCCACGCCTGGTCCCGGAGCGCGTGACCACCGTCTACGAGACGCTGGAACGTCCTCTGGTGCCGGTCCTGGCGGAGATGGAGCGCGCCGGTATCAAGGTCGATCGCGATGCCCTGCGCGCACTGTCGAACGACTTCGCCGCCCGTGCGGCAGAGCTGGAGGCGGAGATCTATCGTCTGGCCGGACGCCGGTTCAATATCGCGTCGCCCAAGCAACTGGGCGAAATCCTGTTCGACGAAATGGGCCTGGACGGCGGCAAGAAAGGCAAGAGCGGCGCCTACGGCACCGGTGCCGACATCCTTGAGACCCTTGCCGCCCAGGGCCACGACCTGCCGGCCAGGGTGCTTGAATGGCGCCAGCTCACCAAGCTCAAAAGCACCTACACGGACGCCTTGCAGAACCAGATCAACCCGCAGACCGGGCGCGTGCACACTTCGTTCAGCCAGGCCGTGGCTTCGACCGGGCGCCTGTCATCGAGCGACCCCAACCTGCAGAACATCCCGGTGCGCACCGAAGAAGGGCGCAAGATCCGCCGCGCCTTCATCGCCGAACGCGGCCACCGGCTGCTGTCGGTCGACTACAGCCAGATCGAGCTGCGCCTGGCGGCGCATATCGCCGACGAACCGGCCCTGCGCCAGGCCTTTCTCGAAGGCCGCGACATTCACGCCGCCACCGCGTCCCAGGTGTTCGGGGTTCCGATCGAAGACGTCGATCCGCTTTTGCGCCGCCGCGCCAAGGCCATCAACTTCGGCATCATCTACGGCATTTCGGCCTTCGGGCTGGCCAACAACCTGGGCATCTCCCAAGGCGAGGCACAGGCCTATATCGACGCCTATTTCGAACGCCACCCGCGCATCCGCGCCTACATGGAGCGCATGAAGGCAGAATGCCGCGAACGCGGCTATGTTCAGACCCTGTTCGGCCGACGCATCCATCTGCCGGCGATCAAGGACAAGAACCCGGCCCGGCGCAACTTCGCCGAACGTGCCGCCATCAACGCCCCGATCCAAGGCACCGCGGCCGACATCATCAAACGGGCGATGATCCGGGTGCCCCCGGCCCTGGCCAGGGCCAGGCTCAAGGCGCGGATGTTGCTTCAGGTCCACGACGAGCTGGTGTTCGAGGTCCCCAAGGCCGAGGTCGATGCCACCGCCGCGCTCGTCAAGGAGATCATGGAAGGCGCCCACCGGCCGGTGGTCGAGTTATCGGTGCCGCTGGTGGCCGACGTCGGGGTCGGACCGACCTGGGCCGATGCGCATTAGCGCAAGGCGGCGATATCGAAGAAATCCGGATCAACTGGATCGAAGCCCGCTCGGATCGCAACTACCGTCGGGATCCGCGGTGCAAGAACAGAAAAAGAAAACGCCCGGCCTGCGGCACCCCGATGTCTTGCCTTTATCTGCGGTCCCTACGCACCTGGGTGATTCAATGTGAGCCCGTTGCGCCGAACCGCTGCGCCGCGTTCATACCAGGGTTTGCTTGCATTCACGATCTTAACCACCGACAGCATCACCGGCACCTCGATCAGGACGCCGACCACGGTCGCCAGCGCAGCCCCCGATTGAAATCCGAACAGGCTGATCGCCGTCGCCACCGCCAGCTCGAAGAAATTGCTGGCACCGATCAGAGCCGACGGCGCGGCAACGCAGTGCGCCTCTCCTGCAATCCGGTTGAGCCCGTAGGCAAGCCCGGCATTGAAATAGACCTGTATCAGAATCGGCACCGCCAGCAGGGCGATGATCAAAGGCTGAGCGATGATCCGTTCGCCCTGAAACCCGAACAGCATGACCAGTGTCGTCAGCAACGCACCAAGTGATACCGGTTGCAGCCACCCGAGCAGCGACCCCAGGGCGTCCGCCCCGCCCCGCGCGAGTACCCGGCGACGAATGACCTGCGCCAGAATGACGGGCACGACGATGTACAGGCCGACGGAAAGCAGCAACGTCTCCCAGGGAACCGTGATCGCCGACAGGCCGAGAAGCACCCCCACGATCGGCGCAAAGGCAAACACCATGATGGTGTCATTGAGCGCCACCTGGCTCAAAGTGAAATGGGGTTCGCCGTTCGACAGATGGCTCCACACGAACACCATGGCCGTACACGGCGCCGCCGCAAGCAGGATCAACCCGGCGATGTAACCGGGGATCTGGTCCGGCGGCAGAAAGGGCCGGAACAGCCAGCCGATGAAAATCCAAGCCAGCAACGCCATTGAAAACGGCTTGATCGCCCAGTTGATCAGCAGCGTGACGCCGATGCCGCGCCAGTGTTTCGCCACCTGACCAAGAGCGGTGAAGTCGATCCTGATCAGCATCGGAACGATCATCAGCCAGATCAGAACCGCTACCGGCAGGTTGACCTGCGCGATCTCAGCCGCGCCGATAACATGGAAAACACCGGGCAGGAAATGCCCCAAGGCAATCCCGGCCACGATGCACAAGACGACCCACACGGTGAGATAGCGTTCAACCGTAGACATGCGGAAATATCCTGTTATGCCGCCTAGGCTCCAGTGCCGCGCTTTTTCCTTCGCCCGCGCCGAGCGACGACGGGCGGGTTTGCACCGATCATGTCGAGAAAACATCGCAACGGCGCCAAGGCGGCCGGATTGAGGGAATAGCAGACCCGCGGCCGTTCGATCTCACCGACGATGACCCCGGCTGCCTTGAGAATGCGCAGGTGTTCGGACGTGGTCGACTGGGCAAGGCCGATTCCATCGACGATATCGCAGCCGATGCAGGTCTGTTTCTCGTGCAGCAGACGCACGATCTCGACCCGGGCGGGATGGGCCAGCGCCTTGGCCAGACGGCTAATGGTTTCCAGCCCGGCCTCAGCGGAGCGGACAGGGTTGGAAAGCGATGGCGCACCGGAGGGCGGTACCTCCCTGGCCTTCCTGTTTTTGCGGATCCCGGCGGCAACCGGTGTCTTGAGGGCGGTCATGCCTGATCAATATATCGTTAATCGACGATATACGATATATAAAATGGTCGACCCGCGCAAGTCCCCTGCGACGTCGGCGAGGCTCACGGCCCCGAAGCGCGGCCGGAATGACATGGCGAAGCGCTATAGCGGCGGGCGATCACTCGACTCGGCTGATTTGTCGATCCGCCAATTCCCGAGAAGTCATACCAAAGCCCGAACGCGCGCCCGCGCCGATACGAGGAAAGCCAAGCGAGCGGAGGAGGTCAGCGGTTTAGGCGCGCGTCGATCGGTCACGATCGGCGAACACGGGTATCAACCCGGGATGGAACAGTCGGTTTTATCCCTCGGTGCCGCTCTCCCCGGCCTCGCCCTCTTCGCCCTCTTCACCACCTTCGCCCCCTTCACCACCTTCACCACCTTCGACCCCGAGCGGCGCGGTGTAGAACTTGCCAAGCCGAAGCTCGATCTGCGCCACCTGACCGTAAACAGCGCCCGGGTCCAGCACCGGCGCGGCCGGAGGAACGATCGACGGGAAGGCGCGCGCCAGCTCGTCAAGGGCATTGCGGATGCGGGCGAATTGCTCGGGATCGTGCTCGCTGAGAGCCGGCGCCAGCGAGTCGACGAGTTCGCGAGCCACGATCACGAAACCGCGGGCATCCTGATATTCCTCGACCTTCGAGAAACGTCCTTGCACAACCGCTTCGTCGTACTCGTGGGCCGCCTGCCTGAGCAGATGAAGGACGACGGGCAGGACAAACCCGGGCGCGCTGCGCAGGGACGGATCGACCCGCCGAGCGACCGCGTCAATCGCCTGAAGCGCGGCTCTGTGCGCCGCCCTGGTCGCTTCGACATCCCCCGCCGAGGTTGCTTTGGCGATGCGTTCGAGAGCGGCCCGCAAGTCCTCCGCCCCCATCTCCTCGAGCGGCTCGGCAATGTCGCCGTAGTGCTCGGCCAGGGGATGGGTGAAATGAAGCGCCGCCTGCGTCGGATCGCCGGCGTCGAGCAGTTCCTTCCCGACCGTCAGGTGCCCCTTCATCATCATGAGATCGGCGAAGAAACCGGCTTCGCCGCCAAGGCCACCGCCTTCGCCGCCTTCGCCGCCTTCGCCGCCTTCGCCACCTTCGCCTCCCTCACCACCTTCACCACCTTCACCCCCTTCACCACCTTCACCACTTTCGAGACTTTGGGCATCGGCGGTGATGGCCAGCCACGGCGATACGGACGACGCGCGCGACGACAGATCGAACGGCTGCGACATTTCGTACAGGGTCTCGCCAACCGTCCGCACCGGCGCACCGGCCTTCGTTTCCGCTGCGGCGAACGCTCCTTGTGTGCCGGCCAGCGCCAATGCGCTCAGGCTCGACAGCAACATCACTCTTTTGCTTGCCATTGAATGGGCTCCCTGTGTTTTGCCGTGGTGGCCTTGGACGAAGGCACCGGCCGGAAACCCGCCGACCGGCATTGTTTCGACTCTATTGAATTAAGAATGAATTTCATTCTCATTTCCTTCCCGCCGGCTTATAATGGCATCCCGATCGCGGGTCAAGAGCCTGATTCCCTGTCCCCTGTCCTTTTCGGTTGTGGTTTCCTTGCGTTCGGCTTTTCGGGACCGGAACGAGACTCTCCTGCAACGGCGGAAGCAGACGGTCCCCGGCCCGCCGGGAGCGGAGGGATCAAGGGACAGGAATCAAGGGTTGAGGGCTGAGGGTTGAGGATCAAGGATCGGGGATCGAGGATAGGGGAATGGACAACGAGTGCAGAGGAGAGGGCATGAGCGTCAACGTTCCCCGTTCGCGCATGCCCGGCATCGCATGGCCGGCAATCCCCGACGGACGCGCGGCGACACTTCTGGCGATACAGTTCCAGCTCGAACAGTCCCAATGGTGGTCGCCGGACGATCTCGCCGCGTGGCAGTTGCGCCAGCTTCGCCTGCTTCTTGCCCACGCCGGCCGGAGCGTGCCGTTCTACCGCGAACGCTGGCGCAAGGCCGGCTTCGATCCCCGGGCCCTGCCCACGCTCACCTGGGACGACTGGCGCCGGCTTCCCATCCTGACGCGCGCCGACATTCAGGATGCCGGTGAGCAGCTTTACAGCACTCGCGTGCCGCCAGAGCACGGCAAGCCATCGGTGCTTCACACCTCGGGTAGCACGGGCCGACCGATCGCCGCCGCACGGACGCAATTGTCGATCCTCTTCTGGGAGGCCTTTACGCAGCGCGATCACCAGTGGCAGGGCCGCGATCGCAACGGCAAGCTGGCCGTTATCCGCCACGCCGAACCCGGCCGCGACCCTTACCCCGAGGGAACGCGCACCCCCAACTGGGGCCACGCGCGCCGGGCCGTGTACGATACCGGACCGTGTGTCGCGCTCAACGTCAACTGCTCGCCCGAACAGCAGGTCGACTGGCTGAGGCGTGAACAGCCGGATTACCTTCTGAGCTTCCCGACCAATGTAGCCCGGCTGGCCGAATACTGTCTGGAGCACGGCATACGGCTTTCCAGTCTGCGCCAGGTGCAGACGATCTCCGAGGTTCTGCGCCCTGAGGTGAGAGAGCTCTGTCGTCGCGCATGGAGCGTTCGTGTCGTCGACATGTACAGCTCGCGCGAAGCGGGATACATCGCGCTCCAGTGTCCCGCGCACGAGCACCTTCATGTCCAGAGCGAAGGTATTCTCGTCGAGATTCTTGACGAAAACGGCGCGCCGTGCAGTGCCGGACAGGTGGGCCGTGTGGTGGTGACGCCCCTGCACAACTTCGCGATGCCGCTGATCCGCTATGAAATCGGCGACCATGCCGAGCTCGGCCCGCCGTGCCCGTGCGGGCGCGGGTTGCCGGTGCTCACGCGCATCGTCGGGCGCACGCAGAACATGGTCGTGCTTCCCGACGGATCGCGGCGCTGGACGCTGCTGTCGAGCGATGACGTCGCCGAGCTGCGGCGCATCGCGCCGATCAGGCAATACCAGTTCATCCAGCGCAGCCTGGAGACGATCGACGCCATGCTGGCGAGCGAACGGCCCTTGTCACGGGACGAAGAAGAGCGGCTGCGCGCCTGGCTGGAAACGAAACTCGGCCACGCGTTCGCGATCCGGTTCATCTATGTGGACGAAATTCCACGGGCGCCGTCGGGCAAGTTTCACGACTTCATATCGCAGGTGGCGCGCTGAGAGCCGCCGCGCGACCATGCGCTTCGATGGCTTCGATGTCCGGGTCATCACTCACCGCCTCGTTCCTTTCGCACAAAACAGCAAAGGAAGAAGCCCGGCAGGGGCGGGCGAAGAGGCATCGCCCCGTACGGGAAGATTTTTGACGCCCGGTCGCTCCATATGAATTTTAGACAATATTTTCATGCTTGTTCTTATCCCCTTCAGAACATGTGAAAATTAACACGTTAACAACTTTGCCTTCATAGTGTACGCCCAAGATGAAAGCGGTGTGCCGTGTAACGGTTTTCTTGTCTTGTGGCGATGAATCGGTACAGAAAAGAAATAGACGGCCTGCGTGCGATAGCCGTTCTGGCCGTCATGCTTTTTCATGCCGGCTTCGAACCGTTCCGCGGCGGCTTCGTTGGTGTCGACGTCTTCTTCGTTCTCAGCGGCTATCTGATCACATCGATCATCGTCAAAGAGAAAGAGTCGGGGACGTTCTCGATAACCGGTTTTTACGAGAGGCGCGCGCGCAGGATTCTGCCCGCCCTGTTTTTCGTAATCCTGTGCATCCTGCCATTCGCCTGGTTGTGGATGCTGCCGAGTCAGATCAAGGATTTGGCGCAAACCCTGGTCGCGGTTTCGCTGTTCACATCCAACAACCTGTTTTCAGAAACGGGCGGCTACTTCTCCGAGGCATCGGAATACAACCCCCTGCTGCATACGTGGAGCCTGGCGGTCGAAGAACAGTATTACATCGTCTTTCCTGCTTTCTTCGTCCTGCTGTGGTCTTTCGGAACGCGGCGTTTCGTCGTCATTGTTTCGACTGTCGTGGTCCTGAGCTTTGCCCTGGCTGAATGGAAGTGGCGCACCGCGGCAGCAGAAAGCTTCTATCTGACCGCCACACGTATCTGGGAATTGCTGGCCGGCACCTTGACGGCGATCTACCTGAAGGACCGCCCCCCGCAAAAAAAGGGTGCCGAGGTTCTTGCCGCGCTTGGAATCGGGCTCATTCTGTATTCCGTATTTTCATTCGACAGCACAACGCCGTTCCCCAGCGTCTATACGCTTGTTCCAACGGCGGGCACCGTTCTGACGATCGCTTTTGCCACCCCGGACACCGTTTCCGGGCGCATCCTGTCGACGCCGGTCTTCGTCGTCATCGGTTTGATCAGCTACAGCGCCTACCTGTGGCATCAGCCCCTGTTCGCGTTCGCCCGCATCCGGAGCCTGAATGCGCCGGACGAAACGACTTTTGCGGCGTTGGCGATTGCCTCCCTAGTGCTCGGATACCTCAGTTGGCGGTTCGTTGAACGCCCGTTCCGCAACCGGACGAAGCTTTCGCGCACCCAGATATTCACATTCGCCGCTGTCGGCTCGACGGCCTACATCGCCCTGGGACTGGTGGGGTACTTGAGCAACGGGCTTGAAGGCAGATTAAGCGCGAAGGTGCTGGAACTTCATAACTACCGGTACGGCATCAACGCGCAGTTGGCGCGGTGCGATTCGAAGAAAGGGGGGTACATAAAGCCGGAGGATGCCTGCATTCTCGGCAACCCCGACAAGGTCGATACCGCCCTGCTGGGGGATTCGCATGCTCTGGCACTGGCCGGCGAAATCGGACGTGCCATGGAAAAGAGAGGACAAGGCGTACGGCTGCTCACCTATTCCCGCTGTGTTCCGATCAGAGGCCTTTACAGAGTCGATCAGGGCAGGTCGGATCCATGCCCGGGATACAACGAGGACGTATTCGAGTTTCTGCGCACATCGCCCATAAAGACCCTGATCATTGCCAGCCGGTGGATGTGGTACGTCGAAAAGGAAGCGTTCTCCAACGGCGAAGGTGGGGTTGAACCGGGCCTCAGCGCTTATGCCGATGTCGTCGGGAAGCCGCCCAGCCGGAACGAGGAAGAACGCATGGCCAGAGTTGTGCAACGTTACAAGGACGGCCTGCGAGACCTGCTGACACTCGGCAAACGCATCATCCTGATCTATCCGATCCCGGAAGTCGGCTGGCACGTGCCGGATTATCTGGCCAAGGTGGCCGCATTTGGAGAAACCGCCGATGCACCGCTGAGCACCAGCTACGCGCGCTATCTCGAACGCAACAGACGGGCGATCGCCGCCCTGGATGCGGTGGGTGAGCACCCCGAGCTGGTGCGGATCAGGCCGGGGAACATATTCTGCGACACGTTCGTCAAGGATCGCTGCGTGACCGAGATCGAAGGGGTGCCGCTCTATTTCGACGACGATCACGTATCGAATGTCGGCGCCAGACTGGTTGTCGATCAAATCATGCGCCACATGGAAAGTCGATAGCCGTGCCCGGGCAAGCGTGCGAAGCGAATTTTTTTCACCTTCCGTGATCCGACTCCGCTTGTTCGTTGACGGAAGCTGTCGCGCGGCGCGGTGCAGGAACCGGCGCCGGCGCCTCTTACGGCACCCGCGCGTTATCCGGCGCGCCTTTGCGGGCGTCTGCCGGCGAAGAACAGGATGAGGATCGCGGCCCCGAGGAACGCAAGCGCCAACGGCGATTTCAACAGGAACAGGGCGTCGCCGCCAGAGGCCGAATAGCCGCCTCGAATCAGCTCTTCAAGCCGCGGTGACAGCAGGAAGCCGATTACGAACGGTAGGATCGAGACGTCGAGACGGCGCAGCACGTAGCCGACCAGACCGAAGAACATGACCACCCAGATAGCGATGAAGCCGCCGTCCTGTGCATAGACCGCCGTCAGCGTGATCAGCAGGACGACCGGCATCATGATCGATTTGGGAACGCGTGCGAGAACCCCGAGCGACCGCAGGAAAAGCCCGCCCACGGTCCAGTTGAAGATGTTGGCCAGCACCATGAGAGTGAACATGGCGAAGGCGATCACCAGGTCCTCGTTGATGATGGTGCCGTAACCCTCGATGACCTTGATCTCGGTGAACCGGAAGACGTGCGGTCCGAGGGTGAAGTCGCCGACCGACTCGACGGCGAGGATGATGAAGACCGCCGCGAAGTTGCCGGGAATGCCGAGGCTCATGACGGGAATCAGATTGGCCCCGGAGACCGCGGAATTTGCCGCCTCCGTCGCCGCCACCCCTTCCGGAATCCCGGTCCCGTACTTCTCGGGGTGCTTGGAGAGCCGCTTGGCCACGTCGTAGCCGAGTGTTGCGGCCAGCGTCGTGCCGATCCCGGGCAGGGCCCCGACCATCGTTCCGATGAGCGCCGAGGTGCCGATCTGCGGCAGAATTCGCCTGATGTCCGGCCAGCGCAGGCGGTTGTCGCCGCGGACCGGGGACCTGACGGCGTTTCGCCGTTGCAGGCGCTCGCGGGCCGAGTCCTCGATGGCGATGAAGACCTCGCCGATGATCAGCACGCCGAGGATCGCCGAGGACAGCGGCAGGCCGTTGCCGAGTTCCAGTATCCCCAGAGTCATGCGCGGCCCGTAGCCGGACAGCGTCGAGCCGATCAGCGCCAGCAGCATGCCGAGCACGCCGACCATCATTCCCTTCAGCGGCGCATTGCCGGCGACGGCGGCCATGAACGACAGGGAAAGGATGATCAGCGCCGCCTTCTCCGGCAGGTCGAGAATGCTCTCGATCAGAACCGCCAGGACCGGCGCCGTCAGGAACAGCACCATGTCGCTGAAAGTATCGCCGCAGACAGAGCTCAGGTGCGCGATCTTGAGTGCTTTCGGTCCCTCGCCCTTGAGGTTCATCGGATACCCGTCGAGAGTCGTCAGATAGGCATCCGGCGTACCCGGGGTGTTGAACAGGATCGCCGGGACCGCACCGCCCAGGGTGGCGCCCTTCATCAGGCCGATCAGAAAACCGAGAATCGGCAGCAGCGCCTCGTTGTTGACCCCGAAAACCCAGATCAGCACCGGCAGCGACAGGGCCATGGCGAAGGGACCGTTGAGACCCGGCGTGGCGCCGACCGCGATCCCGAGCATCAGGCCGGCGAAAACCATGATGATCGGCAACCAGTCGAACACGCCTTCCGGGGTGAAGAACACCTCGGTGATGCCGCGGATCACATATTCGAGTACGAGTTCCATGGATCCCGCGCGCTAGAATTCGGCGTTGGGCGGCAGCAGAACGTTGGTCAGCAGCAGGTCGAAAATCGTGATCGCCATCGCCAATACGACGACCACGGTCACGATGGCGCCGCGCCGGATGCGGCCCTCGCTCCAGACGATCAGTCCGAGCGTCATCAGGAAGCCGCCGACGACGTAGCCGATGTACTTGTAAGGCGCCGTGTCGCTCAGATGGCGGTATTCGGCATCGCTCAGTCCCCAAGCCCGCATCAGCCATACGACCAGCGGTCCCAGCCAGTACATGACCGCAAGGCCGGTCGCAGTGATGGCGATGAAGATGACCAGAAACCGCAGGTTTCGTGCCGTCAGCCGTCCCGACGCCGCGTCGGCTGCCGGCGGACGCGGGCGCAGAACTGCCAGGGCAAGCTGAACGGCACTCAGCAGGGCCAGCGTCGAGGCGAGAATGACGGGAAAGAAAGCGTCCCCGGGCTCGCTCCTGCCGATGGCGTTGACGTGGAAGAAACCGCCGCGGATGTCGGCGGGAAACCAGACGAACAACGCCAGCAGCGACCCCGCGAGCAAGACGGCGCCGAATCCGATGTCCCAGGGATCCGGCGCCGTCCTTTTCCGCCTGTCCGGTTCTGATTTCGGCACGTCTACTTGACCAGTTCCACCAGCTTCTTGTTGGCCTCGAGATTGGTCCTGAGCATCTCGATCAGCTCGTCACCGGCGATCAGCAGCGGTCCCGGCGGGTACTGCTTGGCGATGAACTTCGCGGTCTTCGAGTCCGGGTTGGACAGCAC
>RFLL01000261.1 GCA_003693905.1 Alphaproteobacteria bacterium | reverse complement strand
TCGTCATCTCCACCGCCGCCATGCCGCGGTCCCGGGTGCGCATGTAGCCCGGCGTCAGACCGACCGAGGCGAACAGATGCCAGACCCCTTCGTCGAACTTGGCCACGTAGTGCTGCACGTTCATGTGCCCCATGTGGTCGAGATGAAAGGGATAGACGGTGCCTCGATAGGTCTCGATCCAGCCGCCCGCCGATTCTTCCGTTGCCGATTCTTCCCTCATTGTCGCTTTCGCCCCTGTCGATCCTTGCTTCCGCACCGGCCGAAGCCCCCGCACTCTGCCGCCTGCAAGAGCAGGCATTCCCGGCCCTCTCGCCATTTTCGCGGATCAGCGCGGTTACCCCGCCCGCCCCGTCCGGTCGTCGGCCCGACCGTGAAGGGTGATCAGGGTCTGCAGCATTCTGGCGCACAGGCGCTCGGTGCCGTCGTCCCTTTCCACGAAGACATCGACCTCGCACACGCTCAACGTGCGACCGGACCTGACGACCCGGCCAAGCGCACGCAGCATCCGACCATCGGCGGGGGCCAGAAGATTGATCTTGTATTCCGTGGTCAGGACGGAGGAGTCTTCCGGGAACAGGGTATAGGCGGCATAACCACCCGCGGAATCGGCGATCGTCCCGGTCACGCCGGCGTGGAAGAAACCGTGCTGCTGGCTCAGGTCCTTCCGGTACGGCACCGCAATTTCGACCAGGCCGGGCTCGATGCGGGTCAGGCGCGCGCCGATCAGACCCATGATCCCCTGGCGGGCAAAGCTGTCACGCACGCGCGCGGCATAACTCGGGTCCCTGGGTGCAAAGACACTCACCGCATGCCCCCTTCCGCCTTGTCGAGAGTCAAGCTCGCCAGTCTCCTGCGGCAGTTTTGCGCAACCGCATCGAGATCACGCAAAGAAGCATCAATGTCCCGACGCTTGGCTTCCAGTTCGCGGCGCCGCACCATGATCTTGTCGAGCAGAAGCTTCAGTTGCGCCGCCTCGCCGGCCGGCGCGTCGTAGAGGTCGATGATTTCGCGTATCTCGGCCAGCGAAAATCCCAGTCGCCGGCCGCGCAGAACCAGTTTGAGCCGGGTACGATCACGCGGCCGATAGATGCGTCGGGTCCCACTGCGCAGAGGCGCAATCAGCCCTTCGGCCTCGTAATGGCGGATGGTGCGCGGGGTCACATCGAATTCCCGCGCCAGTTCGGCGATGGTGTAGGTGCGGGTCATGCGTCTCAGAGTACTTTACGTTTACGTAAACGTAAAGTACGGCAATACGGCAACCCGTTTCGGACCGGTGCCGCTTCCTATACGGCGCGCGTGGCGCGGGCACCCCGGCCGGGAGCAAATTCCGCGCGCATGGCGCGAACGCTCCGGAAGCGGTCGCACTGACCTTTTCGGAAGGGCAAATTCCGCGCGCGCGACGCGGGCGCCGCGGGAACGAAAGCGGCCTACAGCAGAACGAGCGAGGCCAAGCCAAGGAAGGTGAAAAACCCGACCACGTCGGTCACCGTGGTCAGAAACACGCTGGAGGCGATCGCCGGATCGATGCCCAGGCGTTCCAGCGTGATCGGAATCAGCGTGCCGCACAGACCGGCGACGATCATGTTGAAGATCATGGCCGCCCCGATGATCGCACCGATCAACGGATTGTCGAACCACAACGCCGCAACGAGGCCGGTCAGCACGGCAAACAGGATACCATTGGCGGCCCCGACCAGAACCTCCTTGCCGATGAAGCGCAACGCCGTGGCCGGGGTCAGGTCCCGGGTCGCCAGGGCCCGAACCGCAACCGCCAGCGTCTGCGTGCCGGCATTGCCGCCCATCGAGGCGACGATCGGCATCAGCACGGCCAGGGCGACGACCTGCTGTATCGTCGCTTCGAACAGGCCGATCACCAGCGAGGCGACGATCGCCGTGACCAGGTTGACCAGCAGCCAGGGAAACCGCGCCCTGGTCGTATCCAGGGTGGCGCTGTAGAGATCGCCCTCGCTGACGCCGGACAGTTTGAGGGCGTCTTCTTCGGCCTCTTCTTCGATGATATGGACGATATCGTCGACCGTGATGACACCGACCAGGCGGCCCGCCTCGTCGACCACCGGCGCCGAGACCAGCCCGTACTGCCGGAACATGTGGGCCACTTCCTCCTGATCCATGGTCAGGGGAATGGCCTTGATGTCGGTCTCCATGATTTCCGTCAGGCGCACCGGACGGCGGGTGCGCAGGGCCCGGCTGAGCGGGATTTTCCCGATCGGACGATGCTTCGGGTTGACGACGTAAAGGTCGTAGAAATCGTCGGGCAGGTCCTCGGCTGCACGCATGTAGTCGATCGTTTCGCCGATCGTCCATGCCGACGGCACGACGACGACCTCGCGCTGCATCAGGCGCCCGGCCGAATCCTCCGGATAGGTCAGGCTCTGTTGCAGGATCTGGCGGTAAGCCTGCGGCAGAGCCGTCAGGATGCGGTGCTGGAACTCCTCGTCCAGATCCTCGAACACCTCGACCGCGTCGTCGCTGTCCAGTTCGGACAGCAGATGCGCCAGACGCTCCGGCCCCAGGTGGTCGATCACGTCCTCGCGCACCGGTGCGGCGAGGTGGGTCAGAATTTCGGCATCGAACCGCGATCCGAGGATGTCGACCAGCGCAAGACGGTTCTCGTCGCTCAGGCTTTCCAGCAGATCGGCGATATCGGCGGCGTGAAGGGAGGCGACCTGGACTTCGACATCGGCGTGGCGGCCGTCTTCGATTGCGCTGGCGACCGCATCGACCAGATCCATGGAAACGCCGAACGACTCCTCCCCCTCGGGCGGCCGGGAGGTGGCGGCGTTGGCTCCGTGCGGCGTTTCCGGCATGGCGCTTCTCTGATCCGAATCTAGGACTGTCGTGCGATTCCGGCCTGATCCCGATCCGCGCCGGCGGCCCGGTTCTGCGCATCGACCACCGCAATCGCCGACATGTTGAGGACGCCGCGTGCCGTCACCGACGGAGTCAGGATATGGGCCGGGGCGGCGGTGCCGATCAGAATCGGCCCGACCGGAAGGCCCTCGCCCAGGGCCTTGACCAGGTTGAACGAAATGTTGGCGGCGTCGAGATTGGGCAGGATCAGCAGGTTCGCCGGCCCTTTCAGACGCGAGTTCGGGAACACGCGCTGGCGGATTTCTTCGACCAGCGCCGCATCGGCATGCATTTCACCTTCGACCTCGAGGTCGGGGTGATGCGCATGCAGAAGGCGCAGAGCCTCGCGCATCTTGCGGGCGCTCGGCGTATCGGCACTGCCGAAACTGGAATGCGACAGAAGCGCGATCTTGGGTTCGATCCCGAACCGGCGCATGTGCAAGGCCGCCAGCACCGTCGTCTGTGCGATCTCTTCGGCACTGGGGTCGGGCGTGACGTAGGTATCGGCCATGAAATAAGTCCCGCGCGACAGGATCAGCAGGCTGAGCGCCGCCAGATCGTGCACGCCTTCGGCCACCCCGATGACCCCGCGCACGTGCGCCAGATGGCGGTGATACTGCCCTTCGACGCCGCAGATCATGGCGTCCGCATCGCCCAGATGCACCGCCAATGCCGCGATCACCGTGTTCTTGGTGCGCACCACCGTGCGCGCCCGGTCGGGCGAGACGCCCTTGCGTTCCATCAGCCGATGATAGGCCTGCCAGTATTTCGGATAGCGCGGGTCGCTGTGCGGATTGATGACCTCGAAATCGTCGTCGGGGCGGATGTGCAGGCCGAGGCGTTCGATCCGCGCCGCGATCACTTCGGGCCGCCCGATGGCGATCGGCTGTGCCAGCCCTTCGTCGAGAACCGCCTGGATGGCCCGCAGCACGCGTTCGTCTTCGCCTTCGGCATAGATCACCCGTTTGGGGTCGCGCCGGGCGCGCTCGAAAATGGGCTTCATGATCAGGCCCGAGCGGAAGACGAACTGGCTGAGCGTCTGCCGATAGGCATCGAAATCCTCGATCGGCCGGGTCGCGACACCGCTGTCCATCGCCGCCTTGGCCACCGCCGGCGCGATCTCCAGCATCAGCCGCGGATCGAACGGCCGCGGGATCAGGTAATCAGGGCCAAAGCCGTGGCCCTCCTCGCCATAGGCCTTGGCCACCACGTCCGACGATTCGGCCATGGCCAGATCGGCCAGCGCCCGCACCGTGGCCAGTTTCATCGCCTCGTTGATCTCGGTCGCGCCGACGTCCAGGGCCCCGCGGAAAATGAACGGGAAGCAGAGCACGTTGTTGACCTGGTTGGGATAGTCGGAGCGGCCGGTGGCGATGATCGCATCGGCGCGCGCGGCGCGGGCCTCTTCAGGCATGATTTCGGGCACCGGATTGGCGAGCGCCAGAATCAGCGGGCTGTCGGCCATGCGCCGGACCATGTCCGGCTTGAGAACCCCGGGCGCCGACAGGCCGAGAAAGATGTCGGCCCCGTCGATGACGTCGGCCAGGGTGCGGGCCTCGCTCGCCTGGGCATAGCGCGCCTTCCACGGGTCCATCTGCTCGCTGCGCCCCTGGTAGACGACTCCGACGATGTCCGTCACCCAGATATTTTCCGACTTCAGGCCCATGGCCACGAGCAGATCGAGACAGGCCAGAGCCGCCGCCCCGGCACCGGAGGTGACGAGCTTGACCTTGGCGAGATCCTTGCCGACCAGACGCAGGCCGTTGTAGATCGCCGCAGCGACGATGATCGCCGTGCCGTGCTGATCGTCGTGGAACACCGGAATCTTCATGCGCGCGCGCAGGGTGCGCTCGATCTCGAAGCATTCCGGGGCCTTGATGTCTTCCAGATTGATGCCGCCGAAGGTCGGCTCCAGGGCGGCGATGATGTCGATCAGCCTGTTCGGGTCGCGTTCGTCGAGCTCGATATCGAAAACGTCGATGCCGGCGAACTTCTTGAACAGCACCGCCTTGCCTTCCATGACCGGCTTGGCGGCCAGCGGTCCGATTGCGCCCAGCCCCAGAACGGCGGTGCCGTTGGTCACGACGGCGACCAGATTGGCGCGCGCGGTCAGGCTCGAGGCCTGCGTCGGATCGTCGACGATGGCCTGGCACGCCGCCGCCACGCCCGGCGAATACGCAAGCGCCAGATCGCGCTGGTTGGCCAGCGGCTTGGTGGCCGTAATCTCGAGCTTTCCCGGCCTTGGCAGCCGGTGGTAGGCAAGCGCCGCCTGGTGCAGGTCGTGGCCCATCTGCGTTCCCCCTATGCTGCAAAAGCCCGCCGCGATGTTCGGCGGGCCCGAGTCGGGTTGGGGACGCCTGCCGGCGCCGCAGACCGTGGAACACGGGAAGAGCTGTCGGCGCGGTTCCCTGTTCGATGACGTTACGACCGCATCTGCTGGTACCAGCCCGTAGCTTGTCTTATTGTTCCCCAACCGTCGCGCTGGGATTACCAGAGCGCTCCGACATTCGCAAGATGCCACGCTTTTCCCCGGCTCGTTGTACCGGCTCATGACCTCGAACGCCCTTCACGCCCCCGGCCTTGCATCGTCGGCCATCGAATGGCGTATCGACGCGGCGCCGGTCGCCTATCCGCAAGCGGTTGCCGTGATGGAATCGCGCGTGGCCGCGATTCGCGCCGGGCGTGCGGGTGAACTGGTGTGGCTGCTCGAACATCCCCCACTTTATACCGCCGGCACCAGCGCGCGCGATGACGACCTGCTCGATGCGCGCTTTCCCGTCTTCCGCACCGGGCGCGGCGGGCAGTTCACCTATCACGGACCGGGGCAGCGGGTGGGTTACGTGATGCTTGACCTGCGCCGGCGCGGCGGCGACGTGCGCCGTTTCGTGTGGCAACTGGAGGAGTGGCTGATCCGCACCCTGGCACGCTTCGACGTCGTCGGCGAACGGCGTGCCGGGCGCGTCGGCATCTGGGTCGCACGCGGCGGCGGGCGCGAAGACAAGATCGCGGCCATCGGCGTGCGGGTGCGACGGTGGGTGAGCTATCACGGCGTAGCGCTGAACGTCGCCCCCGATCTGTCGCACTTCGCCGGTATCGTGCCGTGCGGCATTCGCGATCACGGCGTGACTTCGCTCGCCGATCTCGGCCGCGCCGTGACCATGGCCGAGGTCGATGCGGCCCTGCGCACGGCCTTTGTAGAGGTCTTCGGCGCCTACAGCCCCAGCCAGCCCTGATAGGCGGCTCCGACCCCCAGCGACCCGGCCAGGGCCAACCCCAGATACCACAGAAACACCGGCCAGCGGACCAGCGCGAACACCGCCATCGCGGCAGGCAGACTGGTGATGCCGCCGGCGACCAGAAAGGCGAGCGCAGCCCCCGGTGCCATGCCCATGTCGAGCAGCTCG
Organism: Alphaproteobacteria bacterium; assembly: GCA_003693905.1. Taxonomy (GTDB): domain Bacteria; phylum Pseudomonadota; class Alphaproteobacteria; order Kiloniellales; family J153; genus J153. The sequence goes on along the minus strand of RFLL01000261.1, from coordinate 1,800 downwards.
CCGATCAGCGGGATCGCGGCATAGCCGTTGAGATAGGTCGGCACCCCCACGGCCACCGCCAGCGGCAGCGCCCACGGCGTGTCGGCGCCGAGATGACGGGCGATTTCCTCCGCCGGCACCCAGGCCACCATCAGGCTTTCGATCGCAAAGGCGAGCAGCAGCCACTTGGCCAGGAACAGCGCCGCCGTGCGCGCTTCGCGAGCAAACGCCCGGCGCTGCGCCGGATCGCGCCACACGGCCCAGTGCAGCGGTGCCGTCGCCCCCACCTCGACCTTGGCCGCGCATCCGCCACAACCGATCGCCGCGCGCAGCGGCCGCGCGAAGGCCCCCGTGCCCATGACGATCAGGGTGGCGAAGCCGCCGAACAGACCCAGGCCGAAGGCCGCCGCCGTCTTGGCCAGGGTCAGCTCAAGCCCGACCCCGACCCACATGAGGACGAACATCTCCGGGTCCATGATCGGCGAAGAGACCCAAAACGCCATGACCACCGGCAACGGCACGCCAGCGGCGAGCAGGGCCGCGATCAGCGGCACCACGCCGCAGGAACAGAACGGAGAGAACGCCCCCGCGGCCGCGGCCAGCACGATGGCCACGGCGGGTGCGCGCCCGACCACCGTGGCGATCAACCGGTCCGCGCCGGCGGCATGCAACCATGCGGCCAGAATCACGGAAATGGCCAGGAACGGCAAAATGCGGATGAACGAGTCGAGCGTGAATACCACGCTCGCCCGGCCCTGCGCCGGCATGACCAGGAAAAGACCCGCGAACAACAGCGCCAACGCCAACCAGACGCGGTCGATCCGGCGTACGGCGATCAACGGTCGGCCGAGGGCCGTCATCAGCAACTCGGTCATGCGGATGGTCCTTTCATGGCTTGGCATATTCAAACTTGCCCGGCGGCGCGCATTCGAGGCCGATGGCCGATACCGCCCGCATCATGCAGCTCATGCCCGGTTTCCTTCGCCTCCGTTCCGGCTCAAATAACGATATTTCCGGAAATATCGAACTATGAAGGCAAAAAGATCCGTTTCCCCCGCCCCTTACACCCTTTTTCCCGCGACTTGTTCCTCGACCGCCCCTTTTCCCCGCGTCGGTCCATCGCCTTGATCTGCCGTCGCACCGACACCGACGCAGCATTCCTCGGTCAGAAACGCCAGCACCGCGTTCATCCGGGCAAAGTTCGGGCGGCAGCGCAGCACCCGGCCCTCGCGCACCTGCTGCACCAGATCGGCGGCGACCAGATGGGCCAGATGATGCGACAGCGTCGAAGCCGGAATGCCCAGATGGCGCTGGATATCCCCGACCGCCAAGCCGTCCTCCCCAGCCCGCACGAGTAGGTGGAAAACCTCCAACCTGGTCGGATTGCCCAGCTTCTCCATGCATCGGGCGGCGTCTCGAATATCCATGTCGGGCACCCTACCCGCGGACGGGCGCCTTAGTCAACTATATTTCTGGAATAATCGAAATAATGAACGGACCGACTGCGGCTTCCCGCCGCCCTTTCGGCGTGAACCGCCGCGGCGCCCCTGCGCCGATGATACCCCGCGGTCCGGCGGGCTATTCCGTCGGTCGTTGCACGAAGCCTTCGGGTACCGGGTCGGGTTCGTCAAAAACCGCAACGTCGCGCACCTGCGCCGCCGGCGGCCCCTGCCAGCAGGCGGCGATCATCGCATCCACCGCCTCGTCCGGCCCTGCGAACACGGCCTCCACCGTGCCGTCGCGACGATTGCGGACCCAGCCGTCGAGGCCGCGGGCGCGGGCCTGTTCCACCGTCCAGGCGCGAAACCATACTCCCTGCAC
>RFLL01000260.1 GCA_003693905.1 Alphaproteobacteria bacterium | reverse complement strand
GTGCTGTTCGATTCGACGCGCGGTATCGACGTGGCGGTCGAGCACCGGCGTCTCGGCTATGTCTTCCAGGAAGGGCGCCTGTTCCCGCATCTGAGCGTGCGCGCCAATCTGGCCTACGGCCTGCGCCGGATCCCCGTTTCGGAACGCCGCCTTGCCTTCGACGACATCGTCGCCCTGCTCGATCTCGGCCGCCTGCTCGGACGCCGGCCGCACGATCTGTCGGGAGGCGAGAAGCAGCGTGTCGCACTGGGGCGGGCGTTGCTGGCCAGCCCACGGCTGCTGCTGATGGACGAGCCGCTGGCCTCGCTCGATCAGCCGCGCAAGGAGGAGGTCCTGCCGTTCATAGAACGGTTGCGCGACGAATTTGCGGTGCCGATCATCTACGTCAGCCACGCCATGCCGGAAATCGTGCGTCTGGCCGATACCCTGGTGCTGGTTTCCGACGGCCGGGTCAAGGCGAGCGGACCGGTGGAGGAGCTGACCAGCCGCCTCGATCTACGGCCGCTCACCGGCCGCTACGAGGCCGGCGCCGTGATCCAGGCCCGGGTCGCCCGGAGCGAGGCCGGGGACGGGCTGAGCGAGTTGGCCTTCGAGGGCGGTCGGATTCTGGTGCCGCGCGTCGATTTGCCGGATGGCAGTGAATTGCGTCTGCGCATCCGGGCCCGCGACGTGGCGCTGGCCTGCGAGCGACCGGTCGCCACCAGCATTCTCAACGTGCTGCCGGCGGTGGTGCGCGACATCGGGAGCGAGCCGGGGCCGCAGGTCGATCTGCGCCTCGACGTCGGCGCGACGGCGTTGTGGGCGCGCATTACCCGGCGTTCGCTCAAAACCCTGGATCTGGCACCGGGAAGGGCGGTCTACGCGCTGATCAAGGCGATCGCGATCGATCGGTACGCGATGGGCCGCGGCCCCGGTCGCGGGCGATTCCTGGACTCTGCACTGGGGTCGGCGACGAAGGGGCGCAACGGAACGCCCTGAAGCAGGTTTCCTGAAAGTGGGAGATGGCGACGCTTGAGCGACCGCAGACGGGCAAGTGGCGGGGCGGCGTTCGTCCGCGATGTCAGTTGCTTCTGATCATCCGACGTCAGGTGCTTGGACCTCGCAAATCACGACCGGCGCGGCTTCGGCAGTGCCGCCCCGGTTTTCCCCGGCTTCCCGGGGGACGCCCTTCTTCCGCAGGCCGGCGGTGTCTGTGCCACCTTCGCGGCATCCGCCGCAGCATCCGGGCCCGGACCCGCGGCGGGCCGGCTTCGGGCGACCGCCCGTCGGCCGACACCGCGGGGCGGCCATGTGCCGGATGGGCCGGCTTTAGCTGGTGGCGATGCCGATGGCGACCAGAATGGCGAACAGCGCCACGACAACAATCCACGGGTTCTTTTTGATCACGGACATCATGCGCTTTTCATCTCCGGCTTCTGTTCAGAACAATCGGATTCCGTATGGGTTGCACGGATTGCAAAGGGTAGCGCATGAAGGACGGAGAATACGCATCGGTCCTTCATACGCGCACTGTAACTCTTTTACATCGCGCAACCCTTCTCAATAACTTTTTGAGTTATAGGTACATTTTGTGTGCATATTTAACCTAATAATCATGTTGTTTTGAAAATGAAGTAAATTTCCGGACCGCGGAAATACGCCTCGAGGCGGGCGAGGTGGGAAGGGATCATCCGCGCGGGACCAGGGGGCGCCCGACAAAGGCGGAAGGTCCGGTCAGGGACGGCGGTGATTGGGGTCGATTGACGTGAGCTGGGCGATCCGTTTCCGGAGCCAGCGGCGGCTACGAGTCACGATGCGCCGGATCGCTGGCACATCACTCAGAATTACGGCCAGGCCGAGCGGAATCATCCAGAAACCGAGGATCGGCAGGAAGCCGAACAAACCGCCGACGATCAACAGAGTGCCGACGAGGACGCGCACGGCAAGCGGCGCTTTGCGCATGCGTTTGTAATAGATGTTGGGTTTGTGCACGGGTGTCGTCCTGTGTGCGCCGTCATGTCCCCGGAGCCTTGCCTGCGCCATGTGACATCGCGAAATGTTCCCGTCAACAGAGGCCTGAAGGGCTTGCCGGGATCCCGCCGCCGTGAAGTGGCTGTGCCGGGATGAGTCTTTGCTCCCGCCGGGGCCCACTTGTGCCGCACGCAAATGATCTCAGCGTTAATAAATATGCTTAACGTTATTTGATAAAGTTGACAGAATATAAATATTTAGTTAGCTTTTTCTTAAAAGCGCATGATCGGCAGACAGGCTGCCGGTGAGCAATACGGGATGGCTGCGGTACGGGGAAGCGGTTTTGAGCAGGGCATGTTCAGCAGCGGAATCGGGGCCCCCGGAGCCTGATGCCGTCTCCGGGGCTGGGACGGCACGTTGGCAGGTCGTCGCGCGTTCGTTTTTCTATGGCTATGCCGGCTCGGTTCTCGGCGGACTGGCGGTGGCTCTGATCGCCTGGCCGGCCGGCCTGTCCGCCGAGACGACGGCCGGCACTGCAGCCCCGGTCGGAACGGCGCTGGGGCTGCTCGGCTTCGCCTGGGCATGGCGCCGTCCGTGCATGGCGCGCGTCGCGCTTCGTGTGCGACGGGCACGCAACGGACCGGAGGTGAACGTCTGAACGTCAGATCCGAAAAAAGTCTGACGGTCGTGTCGCCACCGTCCAGGTCGTTACGAAAATCATTCAAAAAATGGCGCGCCCGGCAGGATTCGAACCTGCGACCCTCTGCTTAGAAGGCAGATGCTCTATCCGGCTGAGCTACGGGCGCCACGCGGCACGGAAGGAGGCCCGGCCCCGGGTCAGCGCATGCATGCACGTGCCGCCGCGGCCCCGGCCTCAATGGGTCCATCTCAGCAGCCGATCGTGACGGAAATTGTCGGCATAGGCCTTGGGGCGGATGCGCCGTTCCTTGGGCGTTTCCAGAGTATACATCAGAGCGTGCTTGCGGGCGTAGGCCACGGCCTCTTCCCGGGTGGGAAAGCGCATGCGGATCTGACTTTGGGTATCGGTGGTGGCCGTCCAGCCCATCAGCGGCTCGACCGTGAGCGGCGCCGGCTCGAATTCGAGAATCCAGTCATCGGTATGGGCACGCCCCGATTGGGTCGCGGGCTTGGCTTGGCGGTAGATTCGGACCTGGTTGGTCATCGCGCTTTGATTCCCGGGCGATAGTGGACACCTGTAGTGGGTACTTGTGGTCGGACGAACGGGCAGGCGGATCGTTACACCCCGCTGCGCAGTCGAACTGGTCGGGGCGAGAGGATTCGAACCTCCGACTTCCTGCTCCCAAAGCAGGCGCGCTACCAGACTGCGCCACGCCCCGACGTTCTTCCTGTCTCGATGGCCGGCAAGGTATGGGCTTTGCGTGCCCTTTTCAAGCGCCCCAGGTTTTCGGGCGTCCCGGTTGCCCGGTCAGACGTCCCGGTCCCCGACGGCCGGGGCCCCGGCCGGGGCGTTAGTGTAC
>RFLL01000259.1 GCA_003693905.1 Alphaproteobacteria bacterium | reverse complement strand
TAGGCGCCGTCGATTCCGGCCGCGGTCCATTCCATGTCGCGTTCGGGCGGGCTGTCGGAAAGCATGAACCAGCGCGCGGTATCGGCCCCATAGGTTTCGATGATGTGTTCGGGATCGACCGTGTTGCGCTTCGATTTGCTCATCTTCTCCGAACGCCCGACACGCACCGGCCGGCCGGTGTCGCGGTGGACCACGGTGCCGTCCGGGCGCTTTTCGACCTCGTGCGGATACAGCCACTCGCCGTTCTCGTCGCGGTAGGTTTCGTGGCAGACCATGCCCTGGGTGAACAGACCGGCGAACGGCTCGTCCACGCCGACATAACCGAAGCGTTTCAGCGCCCGGGTGAAAAAGCGGGAATAGAGAAGGTGCAGCACGGCATGCTCGATGCCGCCGACGTACTGGTCCACCGGCAGCCAGTGGTCGACCCGGTCGCGCTCCAGCGGCACGTCCGCGCGCGGGCAGCAGAAGCGCGCGAAATACCACGACGAATCGACGAAGGTGTCCATGGTGTCGGTGTCGCGCTCGGCCGCGCCGCCGCATTTCGGGCACGTCGTGTGCTTCCACGTCGGGTGGTGGGCCAGCGGATTGCCAGGTCGGTCGAAGGACACGTCGTCGGGCAGGCGCACCGGCAACTGCTCGCGCGGCACCGGCACGACACCGCACGCGGCGCAATGGACAACCGGAATCGGACAGCCCCAGTAGCGCTGCCGCGAAATGCCCCAGTCGCGCAGCCGGTATTGAACCGTGCCCTTGCCGCTGCCGTCGGCTTCGAGGCGGGCGATGACCGCGCGCTTGCCCTCATCCACCGACAGACCGTCTAGGAAATCGGAATTGAACAGGGTGCCGTCGCCGACGTAGGCCTCCTCGGCGATGGTGAAAGTGTCAGGATCGGTGCCCGGCGGCAGCACTACAGGGATCACGTCGAGGCCGTATTTGCGGGCGAATTCCAGATCGCGCTGATCGTGCGCCGGGCACCCGAAGATGGCGCCGGTGCCGTATTCGAGAAGCACGAAGTTGGCAACGTAAAGAGGCAGCTCGCGCCCCGGCTGGAGCGGGTGGACGATGCGCAGGCCGGTGTCGTACCCGCGCTTCTCCGCGGTTTCGATCGCTTCCTCGCTGGTGCCGAGGCGGTCGCATTCGGCGATGAAGGCCTTGAGCGCCGGGTTGCGCGCCGCCAGCTCCGTGCTCAGCGGATGGTGTGGCGACAAGGCGCAGAACGACGCGCCGTAGAGCGTGTCGGGGCGGGTGGTGAAGACCTCGAGCGGCTCGTCCCGGCCCTTGATGCGAAAGAAGACGCGCGCCCCTTCAGAGCGGCCGATCCAGTTGCGCTGCATCACCCGCACCTTTTCGGGCCAGCGCGTCAGCGTATCGAGGCCGTTCAGCAGCTCTTCGGCATAGGCGGTGATCTTGAGGAACCACTGCGACAGCTTGCGCCGTTCGATCGCGGCGCCGGAGCGCCAGCCCTTGCCGTCGATGACCTGTTCGTTGGCCAGCACGGTCTGGTCGACCGGATCCCAGTTGACCCACGATTCGCGGCGATAGGCCAGTCCGGCGTCGAGGAAATCGAGGAACAGGTGCTGCTGATGCCGGTAATAGCCGGGATGGCAGGTGGCGATTTCGCGGCTCCAGTCGACCGACAGGCCCATCATCTTGAGCTGGGCGCGCATCGCCCCGATGTTGTGCAGCGTCCATTCGGCCGGCGGCACGCCGCGCTCGATGGCCGCGTTTTCCGCCGGCAGGCCGAAGGCGTCCCAGCCCATCGGGTGCAGAACCTCGAAACCCTGCGCGCGCTTGTAACGGGCCAGCACGTCGCCGATGGTGTAGTTGCGCACGTGGCCCATGTGAATCCGCCCCGAGGGGTAGGGAAACATCTCAAGAACATAGTATTTCGGCTTGCCCGCGGCGCCGTTGTCACGCACCGCGAAGCACTCGGCCGCATCCCAGGCGGCCTGCCATTTCGCTTCGGTCTCCTTGACGTTGTATCGGGTCATGGGTGTGATGTTCCGGTTGACCGGCGGGACGGCCTCACAGCGGGACCATCAGAGCGTTGCGGGAACGGGGCGCAAAGACGGGCCTGACGGTGCCCGCAACGGGCGCGGGCCGGACAGCGCGGCTTCGAGCGGCGGGCAAGGGCTTCCTCGCAACCTATTGCAGACCGGCGACCCGAAGCTGGCGGGCGCGGGTCAGGATGGCGTCTTCCAGGTCGGTTGCCGTTTTCGGTTCGACCTTGGCGTCGACCCAGGTGCCGTCGGCGGTGCGCACCTGGCGGAAGACCGCGGCGCGGATGCCGTCGGCGCGCAGATCCCGGCCGAGGATGTAGACGGTCACCTTGAAGCGTTCGTTCTGGGTCTCCGGCGGCGCGTACCAGTCGGTGATGATGACGCCGCCGAAGGGATCGGCCGAGGCCAGGGGCATGAACGAAAGGGTGTCCAGCGAAGCTCGCCATAGAAAACTGTTGACGCCGATGCCCACGGCCCCGCCGGTGGCGGCGTTGGCCTCTTCCGAGGAGCCGCCGAGGAAATCGAACCCGCCGGGGCCAAACACGCTGCCCGGGGTGGAATAGGGGTCGCGGTTGGGATTGGCGCGGCGGTTGTAGTCGCTCGGATACTGCGTCTCGGGGTCGGCATAGGCGCAGGCGCCGAGCACCGCGGCCATCAGGCCGAAGATGCCGAGCATGCGCACGCCGTTTCTCAAGAACCGGGTATGCAGGAACCGGGTTCGCAGGGGCCGGGGGATCATGCCAGTCACCGTCCGTGTCGCCATGGTTCGCCGCGCGCCGGCATATCGGCCGCGCCGCCCGCCCCTTGCATAGCGCGAACACCGCGGCTCCGCAACGCCTTGGGCCGGGCTTCGGGCCGGGTTCAGGCCTCCCAGCCGAAGTCCGCGGCCATGTCGGCCGGGATGTGCTGCCAGGCCCGGCGCTTCTGGTCGGCGGAAAAGACGCTGCGCCATTCGTCGATCTGGCCCTTGCGCAGATGCACCACCTTGGCCTCGGCATCGGCGGCAAATTCCTCCGGGGCGATGCCGTAGAAATCGAGCACGCGGCGGAAATAGGCGTCGGGTTCGGTGCGGAAGTCCTCGAAACTTTCGAACAGCACTGCCACCGGCGCCCGGGTCTGTGCCGCCACGGCGCGCCAGTCGGCCAGGAAGCCGATCAGAAGCGGCAGATAATGATCGATGCACCAGTCGAGCAGGGCCGCAAAATCGCCGGCGATGAGATGCGCCGGCGGCACGATCTTGCGCCACAACGGCGCCATCACCCGCTGGCCCACGTCCTCGCGCACGAAATGGGCCCATGACAGGGTCGCCTGACGCGGATCGCGGTGGTGGACGACGACGCGGTCGATCCCGGCCTGGCGCAGGGTGTCGAGATTATGCCGGGTCGGGCCGATGTGCTCCTTGGTGATGATGCCGCCACGCGCGGCCTCGCGCACCCGGGCTGGAATCAGGCAGCAGTCGGGGAACAGGCCGATCGACAGATAGCACTGGGCCAGACCGAGACCTTCGGCCAGCTTGTTCCAGATGCTTTCGCTGGCCGATTTCGGCACCGTCGAGATCACGATCGTCGGTCGGCCGCGTTCCATCGCCGCCGCCCGGCGGGCGGCAAACTCCTCCGCCGTGGCCCGGATCGGATTGAGCGGCAGTACCAGATCGTCGGTCAGCGCCTCCGCTTCGCCGTGCCGGCCGCGCGCCAGCAGCAGATTGACCACCGAGGCCCGCGGCACGGGGTCGTGGGGGCGGTTCTGCACGGCGGCGCGAAACAGGTCGATGGCGCGGTCGACTTGGACCCGGGCTTCCTCGTCCCGGCCCTGGCAGTAGGAGATCGAAGCCAGCATCGCCAGCGTCTCGCCGTGATCCGGGGCAGCGGCGGCGATGCGTTCGTAAATGCGCCGCGCAGCGTCGAGGTCGCCGCCGACATGCTTGCGTCGGGCCAGCACGAACGCCTGGCTGAGCGAAAGGGTCTGCGTGGTTCGGTGCGCTTCGTTCACGGACGGGCCCGTCCTTCATAGAGTAGAATTGCGTTGCCGGCGCCCTCGCTCTGCTCCAGGCGTCGGTGCGCGGTGGCGAGAGTATGTCGGACCGGCCGCGCGCCGGCAAGCGGGCAGCCGGGCAATCGGGTGGTGATGAACTATCGGGAAATTTTGGCCGTTTTGTTGAGTTCTGCGACCGGAAATGATACCGTGCCGACCTCTTCCTTCGGGAGAGGGAGGGATGGCGATTGCGGCTCAAACCGCGAACGCGGCGGCGCCCATGCTTGAAATTGGCGATCCGGTTCCCGACCTGGGTTGGCGAGACATGCATGGGCGC
>RFLL01000258.1 GCA_003693905.1 Alphaproteobacteria bacterium | reverse complement strand
GCTGACGCCGTCCATGATGGCGATGGCGAACAGGATCATCGCCAGGGCGAACACGCCGTCGATCTCGCGGCTGTGGGCATCGAGCCAGGGCGCGCCGACGGCCCGGCGGATCAGGCCGGCGCCGATGAATCCGGCACCGATGATGATGCCCAGGCGGGCCATGAATGCGCCGAGCCCGATGTTGAGATCGAGATCGAGCAGCCCCAGCGCCAGCGGCGGCAGCGTGAACGGTGTCAGCAACGTCGAGACGACGCCGACGACGATGGCCAGGGCGGCGTCGAGGCCGAGCAGAGCGGCCAATCCCGCCGCCCCCAAAATCGGCGGCGCCGCGGCCATCAGGACGATGGCGGCGGCAAGCGGGCCCAGCGCATCGAACAGGCCCGATGCCTGGGCCAGAAGCCAGACCACGACCGGGCACACGATCATGAACCACAGGCTCAGCCCACCGACCAGAACCGGGCGCCGGGCATAGCGCCCCAAGTGACCCCAGTCGACGCGCACCAGCGCGGTGCCAAGGACCAGAACCACGGCCAGTCCCAGGAACGGACGCAACGCCGCCGCCAGCTCCGGTACGGCGATCCCGCTCAGGACGCCGCCGAACAGGACCCAGCGGGCATGGCGGCCGAGAAATTTGAGACTCCGGTCCATGATCCCCCGGGGCGACAATGCGGGCGGGCGCGGTTCCGGTGCCGGCAACGGAACACCGTGCGATCCCGGGCACCATGCCCGCCCCCGCGGACGCTAGCCTCTTTGCCCCTTTTGCGCCAATGCTCTATGGTTCGGCCACGGCAGGGACAGGGGACAACAGGAATGAGCGCCGCAGCGCCGCTCGAATTGCATAGCGAGGTCGTCCGCCCCGAATGGATCGACTACAACGGTCACATGAACGTGGCCTACTATGTGCTCGCGTTCGATCATGCCTGCGATGCGTTCCTCGATCATGTCGGGCTGGACGCCGCATACCGGACGCGCACCGGCGGGACCACCTTTGCGGTCGAGTGTCACATCACCTATCAGCGCGAAGTGGCGGCCGGGGATCCGTTGCGTTTCACGACCCAGCTTCTCGCCTATGACGAGAAACGCATCCATCATTTCCACTGCATGTACCACGCCCGCGAGGGCTATCTGGCGGCGACCGCGGAATGGATGAGCCTGCATGTCGATCTCACGACGCGCCGGGTGGCGCCGATGGCGCCCGAGGTTCAGACCCGTCTGGCGGACATTTATGCCGTGCACAGTACCTTGGCGCGCCCGCCGGAGGCCGGTCGTGCCGTCGGCATGGCACCGCCGGGACGCACGTGAGGAGCGCACGCGCATGCAGGTAAGGGGAATCGGGCGGGCCCTGTTTCCATTTCCATGCCGGCGCGCGGTCGTTCGCGGCGCGTGCATCGCCGTGCTTGCGATTACGGGACTGGGCGCGGGACCGGGATCTGTCGCACCGGTGCGTGCGGGGTGCACCGATCCACCGGCGCCGGGGGTCAACTGGCAACGCTGCGTGCTCGACGGTTCGGTCTTCCAGGGGGTCGATCTCGCCGGGGCGCGATTGCGCGACGCCAGCTTTTTCCGCTCCGATCTGAGCGGCAGCGATCTTTCCGGGATCAGCGCTTTTCGCGTCAAGTTCGTCAATACGGATCTGCGCGGGGCCAGACTCGACAAGGCCAAGCTGTCGGAGGCCGATTTCACCAAGGCCGACCTGAGCGAGGCCTCGCTGGTCGGAGCCGATCTGCGCCGGGCGCGGTTTTTTCATGCCACTTTGCGCGGCGCCGACCTCACCGGGGCGCGTCTGCGCGGGGCCGACTTCACCGGGGCCGATCTCAGCGGTGCCACATGGATCGACGGCAAACGCATCTGTGCCGAGGGCTCGATCGGACGCTGCGGCTAGGGAGCTACGTTTCTCCGCCTTCTTCGGCCAGACGGGCCAGCGCGTGGCCTTCCAGCCGGTATCCCAGCCAGTCGGCACCGTGATCGAAGCCGAGGCGTTCGTAGAACGCGCGCGCCGGATTCCAGTGCAGAACCGACAGATCGAAGCGGGTCCAGCCGCGCTCACACGCGATGCGTGCAAGGCGGGCCATCAGAGCCCGTCCGACGCCGCTGCCCCGGGCCTCGGGCACGACGTAGATGTCCTCCAGATAGAGTCCCGGGCGTCCCTCGAAGGTCGAGTAGTTGGGAAAGAACAACGCGAAACCGGCTGGCACCCCATCCACTTCCGCCAGCAGGCATTCGAAGCGCGGCTGCGGCCCGAAGCCGTCGCGCAGGATGTCCGCCTCGGTGACACGCACGTGATCCTCCAGCTTCTCGAACACGGCCAGTTCGCGGATGAGGCGCACGATGGTGGCCGCGTCTGCGGACCGGGCCCAGCGGATGCGTACGGGTGCATGATTGGAACTTCGATCCATGAACGATCCTCCCGATCGGTTCCGGCCGCCCGCCGGCGATATCGCTCCGGGCGATGAGGTTAATAGCGGGTTAGATAGCAGTGTGCTAGGACGGGCCGCATGGCGCAAAGCGGTTGGACATCGGAAACTCCCCTCGCCGTCTTGCGGCGGCTCGGTCGCAACGATCAGGTCATCCTCTCAGTGCTGGCGGTGACCATCGGTGTCGCCGCCGGCGGTGCCGCGATCGCCTTTCGCACCGCAATCACCCTGATTCAGCGCCTCGGCTACGGCGACGGTTCCATCATCACCGCCGCCGCCCGCCTTCCGTGGTGGCATCTTGTCTTGGTGCCGGCGCTGGGCGGGCTGGCGGTCGGTCTGTTCGTATACTGGCTGTTGCCGGGGCGCCGTCCTCACGGGGTCGCCGACGTGATCGAGGCCAACGCCCTGCGCGGCGGGCGGATGTCGGCCACCGTCGGGCTCAAGGCGGCGGTGGTCAGCGCCGCTTCGATCGGCGTCGGGGCTTCGGTCGGTCGCGAAGGACCGGTGGTGCATCTGGGTGCCTCGCTCGGCGCGTGGGCGGCCAAGCGCCTGCATCTCGGCCGCGCTCCGTCGCGCACCCTGCTCGGCTGCGGCGTCGCCGCGGCGATCGCCGCTTCGTTCAACGCCCCCATTGCCGGCACCTTTTTCGCACTCGAGGTGGTGATCGGGCATTATGCCTTGAGCGCTTTTGCGCCCGTGGTCATCGCCTCTGTCACCGGCACCATGATCAGCACCGTCAGAATCCCGGTGGCGGGGGTGGCGATCAGGGG
>RFLL01000026.1 GCA_003693905.1 Alphaproteobacteria bacterium | reverse complement strand
GCCGGCCGCTCATGCCAGGAATTCCTCCGCGGTTGCTTTTACCGTTTCCAGGGAACCGCCGCCGGCTGCTTCGGTCGCGGCCATGACCGCGCCTTCGACGATCGGCGCATTGCAGATTACGACGTTGTCCTGCATGTCCTCGGGCAGCATTTCAATGGCCATTTCGCTGTTGGTTTCGGCGCCGCCAAGATCGACCAGAATGGCCACGCCCTTGGGACCGTAGACGGTACGGATCGCCGTCAGGATGGCCGCAACGTCCGTACCCAGACCGCCGGCCGGGTTGCCGCCGCAATGAGCCACCTGCACCTCGTCGCCGACCATTTCCCGCACCATGTCGGCCGCTCCTTTGGCCACGTCGGGCGAGTGGGAGACGATGACGATGGAAACGCACGCGCTCATGCCTCGCCCCCGGATCCGTTCTCCACCGCGTCGCACACGGCGTGAACCAGAAGCGCCGACGAGCGCGCGCCGGGGTCGAGGTGCCCGATCGAGCGTTCCCCGAGGAACGAGGCGCGGCCCTTGGTCGCGCGCATGTCCCGGGTCGCGGCGAGCCCGGCATCGGCGGCGGCACGGGCGGCGGCGGCGATGTCGCCGTCGGCCGTGCGGATCGCTTCGAGCACCGGGATCAGGACGTCGAGCATGGTTTTTTCACCGGCTTCGGATTTGCCGCGTTTCTGAACCATCGCCACCCCTTCGGCCACTATGGCGACCAGCTCTTCGACCGTTTCCGGGGCTTTCGCCGCCGCCTTGCCCAGGCCCATGAGCAGTGATCCGTACAAGGGGCCGGAGGCACCGCCGACCGTCATCACCAGAGTCATGCCGGCCTTTTGCAGGGCCTGGCCGAAGGGCAGGGCGCAGATCTCGTCGGCGTTCTGCGCAATGGCGTCGAACCCACGCTTCATGTTGAGGCCGTGGTCGCCGTCGCCGATGGCCTGGTCGAGCTCGGTCAGCTCTTCGGCATGGGCGGCGATGGTGGCCGCCGCGCGGTCGATCAATGCGCGCAGAAGATCAGGTGCCATAGGCCGTTTCCCTCGTCGGCTCGGAGAGGTTGCTTGGGATGCGGTTGCCGGCCGCGTCGAAGAACAGGGCCGCACCCGGACGCACGGCAATGCGCACCTGGCTGCCGGGGGCAAGCGGCGGATGGCTTCCCAATAGCGTATGCAGATGCGTCTCGCCAAGACTCAGCAGAATCACCGTCTCGACCCCCAGGTGCTCGACCGACAGAACCTCGGCTGGAATGCCGTCATCGCAGTGCAGAAGGATGTCTTCCGGCCGGATGCCGGCACTGTGCGCACCGGCGGGGACGTCGGCGAGGGGCAGGGCATCGGGAGCGACCACGTTGATCTGGGGGCTGCCCAAGCGCCGGGCGACGTACAGGTTGTCGGGGCGTTCATAGATCGTGCGCGGGGGGCCGATCTGGATCAGGCGCCCTGTGGACAGCACGCCGATACGGTCGGCCAGGGTCATGGCTTCGATCTGGTCGTGGGTGACGAACAGGATCGTCGCTCCGAGATCGCGTTGAATCCGTTTCAGCTCGATACGCAGGTCCTCGCGCAGCTTGGCGTCGAGCGACGACAGCGGTTCGTCCATCAGGTAGATCGCCGGGGTGCGTACCAGCGCTCGGCCGATCGCCACGCGCTGCATCTCGCCACCCGAAAGCTGGGTAGCGCGATTGTCGAGCTTGGATTCGATGCGCAACAGTGCCGCCACTTCGCGCACCCGGCGGTCGATGTCCGCCGTCGCCCACCGCCGCGCCGGCGCGCGCAGCGGAAACGCCAGGTTCTGATAGACGGTGTAATGCGGGTAGAGCGAATACTGCTGAAACACGAACGAGACATCGCGTTCGGCTGGTGCCAGAGCGGTGACGTCGTGCCCGGCGATTTCGATGCGGCCGCTATCAGGCTTTTCCAGGCCGGCAACGAGGCGCAGCGTCGTCGTCTTTCCGGCACCGGTCGGGCCGAGCAGCACGACGAATTCGCCGTCGGCGATATCGAGCGACAGATCGGACACGGCCACCGTCTGCGCAAAGCGCTTGGTCAGATCATGCAGACGGACCTCAGCCATCGGCCGTCTCCGTGAAGGCGGCGCTGGCGACAGCGAGATCGCTGGCCGGGTCGAAAACGATCAGACGCCGGGTGTCGAATGCAAGGGCAACGGAGTCTCCGTCGTCGACCCGCACCGTATTCGGGGCCCGCACCTTGAGCCGGCCGACGCCGGTATCGACGGTGACGAGCTGGCGGGTGCCCATGTATTCGACGCTGTAGACGCTGCCGCGCAGCGGCCCGTCGTCGGCGATATGGATATGTTCCGGGCGCACGCCGAGGATCGCCTCGGGATGGTCGAGCGCGGCGTGGAGACGCGGAATCGGAACCGTGGCGCCGTTGAGCCGGATTTCGGTGGCACCGGGGGCAAGGCGTCCCTGCGCGGGCAGAAAGTTCATCGCCGGGCTGCCGATGAAGCCGGCGACGAAGCGGGTGGCCGGGCGTTCGTAGATTTCGATCGGCGGGGCGACCTGAAGAACCTCGCCGCGATCCATGACGCAGATGCGATCGGCCATCGACATCGCTTCGATCTGGTCATGGGTGACGTAGATCGTGGTGGCGCCGATGCGGTTGTGCAGCAGCCGCAGCTCCTCGCACATCAGCTCGCGAAACTCGGCATCGAGCGCACCCTGCGGCTCGCCCATCGGGAACGCCTTGGCCCGGCGCACGATGGCCCGGCCCAGCGCCACCCGTTGCCGGTCGCCGCTGGACAGGCCGCCGACCGGCCGGTCAAGCAGGTGGTCGATGCGCAGAAGCCGCGCCACCTCCTCGGTACGCCGGCGCACCTCGCGGCGCGGCAGACGCTGGATGCGCAACGGAAAGGAAATGTTCTGGCGCACGTTCATGTGCGGGTAGAGCGCAAAGAGCTGGAACACGAACGCGATATCGCGTTCCGCCCCGCGCCGGAAGGTCACGTCCTCGCCGTCGAGGAGAATGCGCCCCGAGGTCGGAAGCTCGAGCCCGGCGATCATGCGCAACGTCGTCGTCTTGCCGCACCCGGACGGCCCCAGCATGACGAAGAACTCCCCGTCGCGCACGGTGAAGGAGGACTCGCGCACCGCGATGAAATCGCCGAAGGACTTGTGCAGGTTCTCGACCCGGATCTCGGCCATGGTGCGCTACTCCGGGAAATGGCTGACGATGACGAAGCCGAGGGTGCCGGCAAGGATGACGGTGAACGAATAGCTGAACAGCACGAGCGAGAACGGCTGCATCAGCATGAACACGCCGAGCGCGATCGCCGCGGTGGCCGCGGTTTCCCACGGACCGCGGCGAAAGATGCGCCGCAGCATCCCGGTTGCGGGTCCGCTATCTTCGCGCCGGGCCGTCATTTGCGCACCGCCCCGAAGGTGATCCCGCGCAGAAGCTGATTGCGCAGCAGCACGGTGAAGATCACGATCGGCAGAAGAAACAGCGTCGTCCCCGCCGCCACCGCCGGCCAGTCGAGGCCGCCTTCGCCGATGATCAGCGGGATGAACGGCGGTGCCGTCTGGGCCTCGCCGCTGGTCAGAAGCAGGGCGAAGGCATATTCGTTCCAGGCGAAGATCAGACAGAAGATCGCCGTCGCCGCGATTCCCGCGCGCGCCTGCGGCAGGACGATCTTCCAGAACGCCTGCAGCCGGGAATAGCCGTCGACGACGGCGGCTTCCTCGTATTCGCGCGGAATTTCGTCGATGAAACCTTTGAGCAGCCACACCGCCAGCGACACGTTGACGGCGGTATAAAGGATGATCATGCCGAGGGCGGTATCGGACAGACCCAGGGTGCGGTACATCAGATAGATCGGGATCGCGACCGCGATCGGCGGCATCATGCGCGTCGACAGGATGAAGAACAGAAGATCGTCCTTGAGCGGCACCCGGAAGCGCGAAAAGCCATAGGCCGCCAGCGTGCCGAGGGCCACGGCCAGGAATGTCGAGCCGAATCCGATCACCACCGAGTTCATGTACCGGTCGGCGAAACGCGACGGGCCGGTGATGACCATGTTGCGCTTGCGCACCAGCGCGTCGTACCAGGTCTTGGGCGGGCCCAGGCTTTCGATATATTCTGGCGTCTGGCGCGAGCGCGTCGTGAACAGATTGACGTAGCCTTCCAGAGTCGGCTCGAACACCACCTTGGGCGGATAGGCGATCGAATCCGGCGGCGACTTGAAGCTGGTCAGCAGGATCCACACCAGCGGAATCATCGTGATCAGGGCGTAGGCGATGACCACGACGGCGGCAATCCGCCGCCCCGCCGACGTTGCATCGACCACGGAGTGGGCCGCCGTCGTGCCTGTTCTGCCGCTGCTCATCGCTTCACCTTGTTGAGCGCCTTGACGTAGATGTTACCGAGGCCGAATACGGTGACGAACAGAATCACGGCAAAGGCCGAGGAATAGCCGGTACGCCATTTCTCGAACGCTTCGCGCTTCAGGTTGATCGAGGCCAGCTCGGTAACCGAGCCCGGTCCGCCGGAGGTCAACTCGACCACCATGTCGAACATCTTGAAATTCTCGATGCCGCGGAACAGCACTGCCAGCATCAGGAACGGCAGAATCCGGGGCAGGGTGATATACCAGAACTTCTGTAGCGCACTGGCGCGGTCGATCTCCGCCGCCTCGTAAAGATAGGCCGGGATCGAGCGCAATCCGGCCAGGCACAGCAGCATGATGTACGGGGTCCACATCCAGGTATCGACGATCACGATCGCCCACGGCGCCAGATCGACGGATCCGATCATGTCGAGCGGGCCGACGTTGACGAACAGGTTGACGATGTAGCTGAAGATGCCGGTCTGCGGCTGATAGAGATAGGTCCAGAACACGCCGACGACCGCCGGCGACAGCATCATCGGGATCAGCAGGATGGTGGTCCAGAACCCCGCACCCTTGAAGTTGCGATTGATGAGCAGCGCCAGTCCCAGGCCGAGAAGGACCTGAATGACCATGGTCCAGACCACGAAATGTGCCGTGGCCTGAAGATAGCCCCAGATGTCTTCGCTGTTGAGAAGACGTTCGTAATTGCGGGTTCCGATCCACTGGATCGGACGTCCCGGCCGGTTGGCACGGTAGTTGGTGAACGACAGATAGACTGTCCAGATCAGCGGAAAGATGTTGATGGCCAGCAGCAGGGCGATGGTGGGCGAGATGAACAGCCACGCGATCGCCCGGTCCGACAGGCCGCGGACCCGCCGGGCGACACCTGCCGGCGTCATGCGGGCCGCCTTGTCGGCCACCGACTGAATGGTGCGTTCGCTCATTGCTTCGCCATCCGCCACCGGGCTCGTCGTCGGGGCAGCCGCCGG
>RFLL01000257.1 GCA_003693905.1 Alphaproteobacteria bacterium | reverse complement strand
GTCGTCCGCGCTCGCCAGCGGCGGCGGCGCGGCGGCCGTCGCCCGCGGTGCGCCGCAACCCGAAGCCGGGGCATCTCCCGCTGAGCCGGCTTCCGAGCCCGACCCGTCCGCTCCGCCGGTACAATCGTCGGCCGGAGTGGCGGCGCAGCCGCGCAACTTCCTCGATGTCGTCGCCTTGGTGCGCGAACGGCGCGAGACGATTTTGGCCAACCATCTGGTCAACGACGTGCATCTGGTGCGTTTTGAAACGGGGCGGATCGAGCTGCGCCCCGAAGCCCATGCCCCGCGGGACTTGTCGGGACGCCTGGGGCGCATCCTGCAGGAAGCGACCGGGCGTCGCTGGATGGTGACGATTTCAAGCGCGCCGGGAGACCCGACGCTGGCCGAACAGGCCGAAACCGCACGGGCGCGCCGGCGTGAGGCGGTGCTGGCGCATCCACTGGTGCGTGCGGCGCTGGACGCCTTCCCCGGCGCCCGCCTGATCGAGCCCTCCTCTGCCCCCTTGGAGGATCTGCTATCTTCGGCGGATCGCCGCGGGCCGGGCGGAGTCGAGGTCTCCGGGGCGTTGATGCCCGAAGATCGTGACAACGACGGAGAGGACCGGCGATGAAAAATCTCGGCCAGATGATGAAACAGGCCCAGGAAATGCAGGCCCGGATGGCCGAGTTGCAGGCCAAGCTGGCGCAGACCGAAATGACCGGGTCGTCGGGTGGCGGCATGGTTCGTGTCACCATGAACGGCAAGGGCGAACTGCGGGGCGTCAAGATCGACCCGGCCCTACTCAATCCCGACGAGGTCGAGGTGCTGGAGGATCTCATCGTCGCCGCGGCCAACGACGCCAAGGCCAAGGTCGAGACGCACGTCGCCGACAAGATGCGCGAATTGACCGGCGGGCTGTCGTTGCCGCCGGGGCTCAAGCTGCCGTTCTAGAACGCCGGACGCAGGCACACGTTCCGCGCATCGCCCATGACCGTGACCGATATCGAGCGGCTGATCCAGCTTCTGGCCCGCCTGCCCGGCCTCGGGCCGCGTTCGGCGCGCCGGGCGGTGTTGCAGATGATCAAGCGGCCGGAAACCCTGATGCTGCCGTTGGCCGCGGCCTTGCGTCAGGCGGCCGAAAACGTGCGCGCATGCAGCGTGTGCGGCAACCTTGATACGCATGACCCGTGCGCGGTGTGCCGCGACCGGGAACGGGATGCGACCACCATCTGTGTGGTCGAGGAGGTAGCCGATCTGTGGGCGATCGAACGCAGCGGCGCCTACCGCGGCCTCTATCATGTGCTCGGCGGCACCCTGTCGGCGCTCGACGGGCGCGGGCCGGAGCAGTTGTCCATCGGCCGCCTGATCGACCGCGTGACGAGGCCGTCGTCTTCCCCGGCGGAGCGCCCGCGCGTCGCCGAGGTGATTCTGGCCCTCAGCGCCACCGTCGACGGTCAGACCACGGCCCATTACATCGTCGAGCGTCTGGCCGAAACCGGGATCAAGGTGTCGCGCTTGGCACAGGGCGTGCCGGTGGGCGGGGAGCTCGATTATCTGGATGACGGGACGCTCAGCACGGCGCTGCGGGCACGCCGCCCGGTCTGAGCACCCACGGTCCCGGTGTCCCGGATCATGACTCGGTCGCCGGCAGCACAGCAGGTCCCGCGCGATCCGCATCAGGAGTCCCATAGGAGAGCCATGCCTTGACCACGGCCTGACTCCCGCCCCGGGACTGTCGCAGTGCTCTGCCGCGTTGCGCGCTTCCGGGTCGCACCAGTCTCCAGTCCTCGACGAGGAGGTCGCGATGCCGTCACCGTCGTTCCTTGGTTCCGTTGCCCCGGCCCGTTGCAGGCGACATCGTCGCGTGCGCGGCTTGGCGGGGCTGGCAAGGCTTGCCGTGGTTGCCGTCAGCGTCGGCCTCGGCTCCGTTCCGAGCGCGGCCGCGCTGGCGCAGACGCCGGTGCTGGACCAGCGCGTGGGGGCGGCGGCGCGCAAGGCGATCACGCTCACGGTCTACCAGCAGGATCTGGCGCAGATCAGCGAACGGCGCCGCGTCCGGCTGGCGGCCGGGCGCAACCGGGTGGTGCTGGAGGAGATTAGCCGCGCAATGCAGCCCGAGACGCTCATGATTCGGGCGCCCGGCGTACGGGTCGTGACGCAGCAGCCGGCGCTGGAGGCGCTGACACCGCGCCGGTTGCTGGAGGCCGCGCGCGGTGGCCGCGTGCGTCTGGTGCGTACGCATCCGCAAACCGGCGTCGAGCAGAGCGAGGACGCGGTGCTGCTGTCAGTGACCGACGGGGTGGTTCTGCGCCTCGGCACCCGCATCGAGATCGACCCGCCGGGGCGGATCGTTCTCGACGATCTGCCGCCGGGTCTCGCCACGCATCCGGCCGTGATCGCCGAGCTCGACAGCGCGGCAGCCGGCGAGGTCGATCTGACCCTGCGCTATCTCAGCGGCGGGCTGTCGTGGCGGGCCGATTACGTGGCCGAGCTGACACCGGACGGCACGCACATGACCTGGCGCGGGACCGTCACGCTCACCAACGCCAGCGAGGTCGGATTTGCCGGGGCCGCGGTGCGCCTGGTCGCGGGAGAGGTGCGCCGCGTGTCCTCCGCGCCCACGCCGGAGCAGCCGGTCCGTGCCATGGCGCTGGCCGAAAGGGCGACCATGGCGGTGACGCCGCCGCGTGCGCTCGGCGATCGCTACGTCTATGCGCTCGCCGGTACGGTCGACCTGCCGGCGCGTACGAGCCGCCAGGTGACGCTGATGCCGGCGGCTTCGGTGCCGGTGCACCGCGAATATCGGTTCGAGTCTCTGATCGATGCCGGCCCCGGCGGCCCGGAGGAGCTTGGTCCCGTGAGCGCCGAGATCGTGCTTGTGGCGGAAAACACCGCGGAAGCCGGGCTCGGCCGCCCGCTGCCGGCCGGGATCGTACGCGTCTACGAGCCGGGCGGGGGATACGAGCCGGAGGGGGTTGCCGCCGCGCCGATCTTCACGGGTGAGGACAGGATCGACCACACGCCCGCAGGCGCGCCTCTGCGCCTGCGCCTCGGCCGCGCGTTCGACGTCATCGCCAGCGCCCGGCGCAGCGTCTTCGAACGGCTGTCGGCGCGCAGCTATGAAACCGGGCAGGAAATCACGGTCCGCAACGCCGGGGACCGGGCGGTCACGGTGCGTCTGATCGGGCATCTGCCGCCGGGCTGGCGCATGCTCGAAGAAAGTGCGGCGCACGAAGCCGAGACCGCCAACCGCCTGGCCTGGTCGCTGCACGTGCCGCCCAGCGGCACGGCGACGCTGCGCTACCGGGTTCGGATCACCCGGTAAGGAGGGAATCCGCTATTTAACTTAATATAAGTTAAATAT
>RFLL01000256.1 GCA_003693905.1 Alphaproteobacteria bacterium | reverse complement strand
TTTCCAGGCGGATCGGAATGCGGCCGTCCGATACCGGACCCCGTCGAGATGGATCCGCCGAGATAGATAGGATGAGGGCCGGCCGGGTCAATACGTCCCGGCCGGCCGCCGTATGAACCACCCGCCCCCCGGCCTGCGGGCGCTCGAACGCGTCTGCGGGCCAGGTCCGCGTCGGCCGGGCGGCTCAGGGAACGATTTCCCAGGACCCGTCCGGCTGCCGACAGGCGCGCCCGTAAAGCGGTTGCACCCGACCGGCGATGGTGCCTTCACCAAGGTATTCCCGGCAATAGCGCGGCGCGCTCGCAGGGGCACTTTCCCACGTGATGTCCCCGTCCTTGTCCCGGTCGTCCCGATGTTCCGCCACCGGGGCGCCATAGACTACCGGGACCTGCCAGGTCGACAGCCAGGTTCCGGGACGATAGGGACGATGCCAGGGCGGATACCCGTCCCTGTCGTGATGGCGGTAACGATGGGCGTGGCCGCCGCGACAGCGGACCTTTTCCCGGACACCGCGCGGTCCCACCCGCACCTTGTAGCGACACCGACCGTCGTCGTAGACGAAGCGTTGCGGTGCCCGGACAAGGGGATGGGTCTTGATGATGATGACCGTCCCGGGGGGCGCTGCGTGCCCGGCGCGGACGTGCCGATGGCCCGCCGCAGCCTGTCCCGGAGACCAGAGCACGAAAAGCATCGCCGCACCGACGCTCACCCACAGGGAAGTTCGCATGACGCCCGTCTCCTTCTTCTCTCGGCATGCCAGGACTGTCCCGAGGGTCCGGCGCACGACAGCGACCTGCCGTGCCACCACCGGTCCCTTCCCGGCGCCCTGGATGCCGTCGAAGCGCCGGGGACATGGGGTGATACGGCGCTTGTGCCCTCGGCATCCCCGGTGGAGGGGGTGAACGGCTGCGACAGGGAAACTCCGGCGCGAAACCGGTGCGAAGTATGTACTCGGGGCGTGCGCGTGATTCGCGTGATTCAGGTGATTCAGGTGCGTCCGACGATGTAGTCGCGCAGCACCGTCGTTTCCGTTTCCAGCTCGTCGAGGCGGTTCTTGACCACGTCGCCGATGCTGATGATGCCGACCAGCTTGTCGCCCTCGACGACCGGCAGGTGGCGAATGCGGCTGCGGGTCATTTCGGACATCACGTTTTTCACGTCATCGGCCGGCGTGCAGGTTTTGACCGCGCGGGTCATCAGGTCGGCGACGTGCATCTGCAAAAGCTCGCTGCCGTGGGTCACCAGCCCGCGCACGACATCACGTTCGGATAGAATTCCCTGAACGTGCCGTCCATCGTCGCTGACGACGAGCGCGCCGATGCCTTCCATCTTCAGCAGCCGAATGGCCGTCTCGATCGTTGCATCGGGGCGCACGGTAATGATCTTGTCGCCCTTCTGCGCCAGCATGGCCTGAACTTTCATGGCCTATCCTCCCTCGAAGAACGGGCAATCCGCACGCCGTGCCTGCGGTGGATGGACCCGTTCGCTCCCGGCGGTCCAGATCCGCAACCAAAAGTATCATAACAGGTCGGGGAGCTCGCCGCGACAACAAGCCGCCATGCGCGCATGCGGAATTCCCGGGCGCGATCGCGGGGTCACAGCCCCCGCTCCTTGCGCGCCTGCGCTTCGGCAATCATCTCGCGGTCGATTTCGCGCAGCAGCGCCGGGACGGCCCAGGGACGATAGCCCATGGCGGTGCATTGTTCTTCGATCCAGCGCCGGCGGGCCCGGCGCCGGCGCACCTCGCGCAGTCGCTGACAGGCGAAAACGAGCCCCAGAACGACGACTCCGCCGAACAGCAGTGCTAGACTGAGGGGCCAGTTCAGAAACCACAGCGCCAGCGGCTGAAAAGGCCCGGGGGCGATATGCGGGATGCCGAAGAAGGCCTCCCATGCCCGCAGAACGGGGAACGGCGTCCACCGCCCGGCCGTGAGCCAGCCGTTTGCCTGGTACAGGAACAGAGCAATGCCGTAGTAGATCAGGCAAATGCCGAACGTGATCATCGGGCGATTCTCCTGCCGCCCGTCATATTAATTCATAAACCGTCAATTGATCGTTTATAGAAAAAGTATGCCTTTTAGAGAAAAAAATGCATTTTTTGATGCAAAGTCACCGTTATTACATGTATCTCCATTTCAAAATACTATTACCAGCGTAAAATCAGACCCTCTTCGCCCACCTCATAACCGGCAAGGCGGTTCAGGAAACTCATGCCGAGCAGTGAGGCGGGCAGCGGCGCACGGGTCACCAGGGCCGGGATATCGAATGTTTCCAGATCGCCGAAACGGATTTCCTCAAGCGTGACCCGGGCCGCCATGATGGCCCCGTTCGCGGTTTCGATCCGGGCGTCATAGTCCAGGGCCGCAGGGTCGAGTCCGACCCGTTCGGCATCTTCCCGGCCGAGAACGACCAGGGTCGCACCGGTGTCGATCAGGAACTGCACCTCCGCGCCGTCGACCGTGGCGGTGACAATGAAATGCCCGCTCGCATCACGCGGCACGATGACGCTCTGCGCATCGCCGAATGGGAGATGACCGGCGAATTCGGGTTCTTCCTCTTCGCTTGCAAGCACCGTCGGTGGAACCCGGGCAGCGCCGCCGCCGAAAGCCGCCGGCGGTGCCGATGTCCGAGGCACCTGGTTTGCCTCCTGAAGCAGGGCCAGGCCGAGATCGCTGAATTTGCCCGCAGTCCAAGCGACCGCTCCGCAAACGGCCAGGATCAGAAGCGCATTGCGCACGGTGCGTCCGAGCATGCGCCCCTGCGAAGCGGAGGCCATCGCCTCCTCGTATTGTCCGTCGGTGGGATCGTACATCGTCAGCGCCCTTTGTGCCGGGTCGCAAGAGAGCCCGGCCACTGCTGCCATGATCGACGATGTTGGCTAAGGCATCGCTAAGTGGGGGGCGAATTTTTCACGATTCGGCGCTCGCTCAACCGTGCCTTAACCATTATGTCGGAGGATTTTCCGACACTTGCCGTCGCAACCATGGCCGGGCCCGGGCATTCATGCACACCTCGCAGCAGACCGCCGCTATCGGAAACGGGTCAGCCGCCGAGCGCCGGAACCTGGTGCGACTGGTGCCGCCGGTTCCCCTGCCGGCCCGGCTTGTCATCGACGGCCGGCAACGGATCTGTTGCGTCGAGAACATCTCTCCCCGCGGGGCCCGCCTGCACCTTGCCGGAGATGGACCCTTCAACCTCGAAATGCGTCTCGAAGTGCCGCTGCTGGGCGTCGTCTATGCAACACGGGCATGGTACCGACATGAGCGTCTCGGCATCCGCTTCCAGGAAGAATTCGATCCCACACGGTTGCGCGCCGTGTGCGGCCTGGGGCTCGGCTCCGCCCTGACACGGCAGCTTTAGGCGCCCGGTTTCTCTTTTTTCCTTTTCTTCGTCCCCTCACCTGAAGACGGAACCGCTCGTGGCTCGGCCACCCGGGCACGGGCCAGGGTCTCATCCCACAGCGCGGCGTAGACCTGTGGATCGGCATCACGCCCGCCGCTACGAATTTCAGCCGCTAGGCGCCAGTTCAGGCGTGCGAGCGTTTCCTCCACCGTTTCCGGGGCCTGGGCAAGGTCGGGGGCGGTGACTTCCTCCCCGAACAGGGTGGCCAGGGCCCTCAGCTCGGCATGCGCGGGGTCAACGCCCGCAGCCATTTCGCGTGCCGCGACAGCCATGGCATTGGCGATCAGACGGGCGGCATAGCGCCCTTCCTGCGGCACCATGGGCAGGAGGTCTTCGAGCAGCGCTGCGCGTGCCAGACGCAACAGGGTGACGGCATCGGGCTTGTCGCGCATCAGGCGGCCTTCCAACGCGCCGGCGGCGTCATGGCCAGCACCTCCAGTTCCAGTTGCGGCGGGTAGATGCGCCCGGTCAGCGCCAGTTCGAGCGACGCCTCACCGCCGGCCGTGGTCCGCGCCCCTTGTTGCAGCGCGATCACTGCCCACCGGATGTGGGCCATGACCTCCCAATAGGCGACCCGCACGGGGTCGATCCGACGCCCCGACTGGCGCTCGTAACCGCGGTAGAAGGGCGCGCGCGGGGCGATGCCGCCGGCTTCCAGGGTTTCGTTGCCGAACCGCCAGCAACGGGCGCAGAACCAGCCGATGTCGCTCATCGGATCGCCCCAGCCGCTGAATTCCCAATCGAGAATGGCGCTCAGCCCGTGTTCGTCGACCATGTAGTTGCCGGTGCGGAAGTCCTGATGCACGAGCACGACCTCATCAGGGTCCGGGGCGTGAACCTCGCACCAGCGCAGGCCCCATTCCAAGGCCGGATGCGGAACGCCCAGGGCATCGAGATAGCGGCGGTAGCGGACGAC
>RFLL01000255.1 GCA_003693905.1 Alphaproteobacteria bacterium | reverse complement strand
CTTTTCTGGAACGGACAGCCCGTGTTCGCCTTTATCGTGAAACGGATGGTTGCAACCATTCCCGTCATGGGGGTGGTGGCCTTGTTCGTATTTTTGATGCTGCGCCTCAGCCCCGGCGATCCGGCGTCGGTCATTGCCGGCGATTACGCCTCGCCCTCGGATATCGAGCGCATCCGCGAACAGCTCGGCCTCAACGAGCCGATCGTGGTGCAGTTCGGCACCTGGCTGTGGAGCCTGCTGCGCGGCGATCTCGGCATTTCGATCTTTTCCAATCTGCCGGTCAGCCATCTCATCGCCCAGCGCATCGAACCGACCCTGATGCTGGCGATGACGACGCTCGGGTTTGCGGTCCTGGTCGCGGTGCCGATGGGAGTGGTTGCGGCCTGGAAGGCGGGGACCTGGATCGACCGCGTGATCATGTTCTTTTCGGTCGCCGGGTTCTCGATCCCCGTGTTCGTGCTCGGCTACATCCTGATCTTCCAGTTCTCGCTGGCGCTCGGCGTGCTGCCGGTGCAGGGCTACAAGAGTCCGTTCGAGGATTTCGGCCTGTTCGTCTATCACATCACCCTGCCGACGGTGACGCTGAGCGTGATCTATATCGCGCTGATTGCGCGCATCACGCGTGCCAGTGTGCTCGAAGTGCTGGAAGAGGATTACATCCGCACCGCGCGCGCCAAGGGACAGACGGAACGCAACGTTCTCATCTATCACGCTCTGCGCAATGCATCGGTGCCCATCGTCACGGTGATCGGACTCGGTGTGGCGCTGCTGATCGGCGGCGTGGTGGTAACGGAAAGCGTCTACAACGTGCCCGGCCTCGGCCGGCTGGTCGTCGATGCCATCCTGAAACGCGACTACCCGATCATCCAGGGCCTGATCCTGATGTTCAGCTTCGTCTACATCCTGATCAACCTGGTGATAGACATCATCTATACGATGCTCGATCCGAGGATCCGATATTGAGCACCATCTACGACAGAGCCGCCGACAGCGCCGCCGCCACGCATGTTCAGGTGGCCGGCCTTCGTCGCACCCTGTTTCAGCGCGATCCGTCGATGATTATCGGCGGCGGGCTGCTGATCCTGATGATCGTCGCCGCCGTCTTTGCGCCGCTTCTGTTCACCACCGATCCGATCGTGCTCAATCCGATCAACCGTCTGCGCCCACCGGGGCCGGAGCACTGGTTCGGGACCGACATGTTCGGCCGCGACATCTACAGCCGCACCGTCTATGGCACGCGCATTTCGCTGATCGTCGGTCTGGCGGCGGCGATTCTCAGCATCACCATCGGTCTGGTCGTCGGTCTCATTTCCGGTTACGTGCGCATCCTCGATACCATCGTCATGCGCGTCATGGACGGGTTGATGGCGATTCCGGGGATTCTGCTGGCCATTGCGCTGGTGTCGCTGTCGGGGGCCAGTCTGGCCACCGTTACCGTCGCGATCACGATTCCCGAAATTCCGCGCGTCGTGCGTCTGGTGCGCTCGATCGTGCTGTCGGTGCGCGAAGAACCCTATGTTGAGGCGGCGGTCGCCGCCGGCACGCGCCTGCCGCTGATCCTCTTCCGTCATGTCCTGCCCAACACGATCCCGCCGCTGATCGTGCAGGCGACGTATGTCTGCGCTTCGGCGATGCTGACCGAGGCCATCCTGGGCTTCCTCGGCGCCGGCACGCCGCCGGAGATTCCGAGCTGGGGCAACATCATGGCCGAAGGGCGGACGTATTTTCAGCTGGCGCCGTGGATCATCTTCTTCCCCGGCTTCGCGCTGGCGCTGACCGTGCTTGCGGTCAACGTACTCGGCGACGGGTTGCGTGATACGCTCGACCCGCGCATTGCAAAGAAAATGTGAGGATCATGGCGGAAAGAGAACAACCGGTCCTGGACATTCGCGGTCTGACCGTGCAGTTGCCGGTTGGAGCCGACCGGTTGAATGCGGTCGAGGACGTATCGTTCACCGTCCACGCCCGTGAAATCCTGTGCGTGGTCGGCGAATCGGGCTCCGGCAAGTCGGTGACGGCGCACACCGTGATGGGTCTGCTGCCGCGCCGGCAACTGGTGCCGACGGCGGGCGAGATCCTGCTTCAGGGCGAGGACCTGCTGCGCAAGACCCCGGGCGAGATGCGCGCGCTGCGCGGCGCGCGCATGTCGATGATCTTTCAGGAGCCGATGACTGCGCTCAACCCGGTGGTGCGCGTCGGCCAGCAGATCGAGGAGGTGCTGGAAATTCACACCTCGCTCAATGCGCGCCAGCGCATGGCCCGGGTGATCGAAGTCATGAAGGCGGTCAACCTGCCGGAGCCGGAGCGTCTGGTCCATTCGTACCCGCATCAGCTTTCCGGGGGCCAGCGTCAGCGCGTGATGATCGCCGCGGCCCTGGCGCTGGAGCCGGCGCTGCTGATCGCCGACGAGCCGACGACGGCACTCGACGTCACCACGCAGGCGCAGATCCTGCGCCTGGTCAAGGACATCCAGCGTACCCACGGCACCGCGGTTCTGTTCATCACTCATGATTTCGGCGTCGTCGCCGAAATCGCCGATCGCGTCGTGGTGATGCAGGACGGGCGCGTGGTCGAACAGGGCGTGGCCGAGGATGTGCTGCGTCGGCCGCAGCATCCCTATACCCGGATGCTGATTTCATCGGTGCCCAGCATGAAGCCGCCGGCCCGTCCGCCGAAGACGGCCGCGCCTGTCGTGCTGGAAACGGAAGGGTTGACCAAGATCTACAAGGACGGCGGTTTCTTTCAGAAGCCCCGTATCGTGCGCGCGGCCCACAATGTCGAGCTTCAGGTGCGCCGCGGCGAGACGCTCGGCATCGTCGGCGAATCCGGCTCCGGCAAATCGACCGTGGCGCGCTGCATCGTGCGCCTGGTCGATCCCACCGCGGGGCACGTGCGCATCGACGGGCACGATATCGCGCACCTGCCGCCCGGTCGCCTGCGCCCGCAGCGGCGCCTGGTGCAGATCGTGTTTCAGGACCCCTATCGTTCGCTCAACCCCCGCCGCACGGTCGGCGCGTCGATCGTCGAGGGACCGATAAACTTCGGCCTCGGGCGCGAAGAGGCGCTGGTCCGGGCCCGCGACCTGATGAAGCTGGTTGGTCTCGATCCCGAGGCGCTCGATCGCTTTCCCCATCAGTTTTCGGGCGGCCAGCGCCAGCGCATCTGCATCGCCCGCGCCTTGGCGATGGAGCCGGAGGTCCTGATCGCCGACGAAGCCGTCTCCGCGCTCGACGTCTCGGTACAGGCGCAGGTTCTGAAGCTGCTCGACGACGTGCGGGCCCGGTTCAATCTGGCGATCCTGTTCATCACCCACGATCTGCGGGTGGCGGCGCAGATCTGCGATCGCATCGCCGTCATGTACAAGGGCGAGATCGTCGAGCACGGCGCCACCGGCGAGATATTCCACGCGCCCCGGCATTCCTATACCCGAGACCTGTTCGATGCCGCCCCGGGGCGCGATTTCGACTTTGGCCGGTTCCAGGCGGCTTGAACGCCCCGGTCCCGGCTCCACGGTTCTGCCCCGGTTTCTTTTCTTTCGCGCGGGAAGCGCCCAGCGTCAGGCGTGGGCGGCGGCGAAGTCGGGCCGCGCCAGCTCCTGCCGGCGCAGCGCCCGGCCCGGACGGGCGCCGGTGTGGGCCCCGTCCTGCCAGACGATGCGGCCGTTGACCATCACCAGATCGATGCCGGTCGCCGGGCGCTTGGGGTCCTCGAACGTGGCGGCATCGGCGATGGTGTCGGGGTCGAAGGCCACCAGATCGGCATAGGCACCGGGGCGGATCACGCCGCGGTCCCTGAGGCCGAAGCGCGCCGCGCTCAGGGCCGTCATCTTGCGCACCGCCTCTTCGAGGCTGAACAGCCCGACCTCGCGCACGTAATGGCCGAGCACGCGCGGGAACGTCCCCCACAGGCGCGGGTGCGGGTGTTCGTCGTGGGGCAGCCCGTCGGAGCCGATCATGGTCTGCGGATAGGCCAGGATGCGGCGCACATCGTCCTCGTCCATGATGAAGAAAATGCCGCCGGCCGGGCTCAGGGCCGCAATCGCCTCATCCCAGGACACGCCCATTTCGCGGGCGATGTCGTCGAGGTCGCGTCCGGCGACATCGGGGCGCGGGCGCGACCAGGTGACGATGATGCGCGTGGCCGCCATCGCCCGCCCCGAGGCCAGCATGGTCGAGCCGGCGACGTAGGGATAGGCGTCGAGCGCGATCGGCTGTTCTTCCCGCGCCCGGTCGATGAGCGGCAGCGTCTCGGCCGAGCGACCGTGGTTGTGCCTGCCGGCGCATTTGTGGTGGGAGATGACAACCGGCACCTGCGCCTCGCGACCGATGCGGAAGGTCTCGGCCAGCGAGTCGGTCACGTGATCGGCCTCGTCGCGCATGTGGGTGCTGTGGAAGGCGCCGTATGCGCACAGCGCCCGGGCCAGCTCGATGACTTCTTCGGTGGGCGCGGCCTGTGCCGGGGGATAGAACAGACCGGTCGAAAAGCCCGCCGCGCCGACCTCCAGCGCCGCTTCCAGCGCCGCGCGCATGGCCTTGATCTCGGCCCCCGTCGCCGGCCGGTCGAGGTCGTCCATGTGACCGGCGCGTAGCGACGCATGGCCGACCTGAGCTACCGCGTTGGTGGCCGGCGGGTCGCGATCGAGAGCGTCGAGATAGGCGCCGAAATCGGCAAAGAAACCGGCTGGTTCCTCGCAGATCAGGTCGATCGGTGCCGGCGGCCGCCGGCGCGGGGCGAACGGGGCCAGACTGACTCCGCAGTTGCCGGTGACCACCGTGGTGACGCCTTGGCTCACCTTGCAGGTCATCAGGGGATCGACGAGAAGCGCGCGGTCGTCGTGGGTGTGCACATCGATGAAGCCGGGGGCGAGGACGTGGCCGGCAAGGTCGATCTCCCGCCCGGCGCGTGTGCTGGCCAGGTCGCCGCACGCGACGATACGATCATCCGCGATGGCCACGTCGCCGAATTGCGCCGGGGCCCCGGTGCCATCGACGATGCGGGCGTTGCGCAGAATCAGGTCCGCTCCGGTGACGGGTATCGAGACGGGCGCGGTCATGGTCTTCTCCGAAATACGTGGGACGTGTGCGAAGGAACCGAACTGGAAGACTTGCGCGTCGGCACCGGGGGATTATCCGCATCCGGCACGCCCCTGTCACGTGCCGGCACACGGGACCGATGCCGGCAAAGGAGGCGGGGAAGGAGGGCGGTGAAGGTGAAGCAGAAAAATATTTCCGGCAGGAGGCCGCTCCAGCAGCTCCGTCCCAGGGGCCGGCTCCGAAGATCGGCTCCCGCCGGCTCCGCGGTGCGCGCTTCCCGCCCCGTGCGCCGCCCCCGGGCAAATTTCGCTCGCGCGGGCTCGCACCGGCCCGCATTCCCCCTTGCATCTTTCCCCGGTCACTCGGGGAATCGTACGCCGTGGATGGCGGGTGCAAGTTGCGGGTCGGGCCGTCTGAAATGAAATGGAAAATGCCCCGGTCGCGCCCGCCGCGCGCCTTCCCGGGGGCCTGCGATCAGGGCGCGGTCGTCAGGACGCCCTTGTCGGCCAGATCCTGAAGCAGGGCCTGGACGTCGCCCAGGATTTCGCCACGCGGCGCTTCGAAGGCGGTGGCCAGATCGTCCACGATGGCGGCCACGTCCGCCACCCCGTCGCAGCGGCGGAGGACCTCCAAAGCGATGTCGTCGGGCACCAGCACGCGTTCCGGCGCCAGCACGACCCAGCGTCCCCGGCGCCGGTCGAACGACAGGCGCACGCCGCGCGGCAGGTGCGGAACGGAAGTTTCGGTGATGGTAACGGCCCGAGCCATCGTGGATCGCC
Source organism: Alphaproteobacteria bacterium (assembly GCA_003693905.1). Taxonomy (GTDB): domain Bacteria; phylum Pseudomonadota; class Alphaproteobacteria; order Kiloniellales; family J153; genus J153. The sequence continues at coordinate 2,579 of RFLL01000255.1, read as the reverse complement.
CTCCCGGATCCATCCGCGACCGGTCTGCCCTGTCGCACCACCAGGATCAGGGTACTGTTGCACAACCAGATCCCTGTCGCACGATCAGGATACTGTAACCGGGATTCCGCGCGATCAAAATGTCACACGATCCGACGCGACGGCCGTCAAGAGCTGTCGAACGCCGGATGCACAAATGCCGGCCGCAGCGCCTGCGCGATCGAAGGCTGTACAATCGACCAGATAATCACGAAGACGATCACACGGACGGCCGCTCAAAATCCGACGCCGACACCCTCCAGTGCTCCGGTGTCGCGATCAGAAGCCATGCGCAGCGCGGGCACACTTCTTTCCGGCTTCAGCGCGGCTTTTCAAGGATACGCCTGTTCGGCGTCCGGTCGATGGCGTGGCTGCCGCCAACCCGGCTCAGTTTTCAATCAATCAGCCTGTTTCAATCAATCAGCCTGCGCCGGTCATGCCTGAGCACGCATGCGTACACCTTCGCACCGGCTTCCTTCATCACACCGGCTTCCTTCATCACACCGGGCTCGGATCATTACACCGAATTCCGACGCACTCGGGCATTGCCCGCAGATCCGCCGACAGCTTCGTTCCCGAAACCTCACGCCCGAAGCAATCGGGCACCGCGCGAAGTTCCTTGTCGCCCGATACCTCGATCGCCCGGTTCTCTTACCGGTTTTCTTGATCGTCCGGTGCTTTGTATATCGCCCGGTCCCCCGAAACCCTTGCGGGTCTCTCATGAGGCCTTCCCGTGCTCTCCTGGGAGCCCGCGAGCCCTTGCGGAGAGAGGGGGCGATGCTTACAGATCGGCGCAGACGTACGCGTTGATTTCCAAACCGACGCAAATCTCGACGATCTTGGGTTTCCTCCACTTCATGGCCTTCTCCTTGTGAAGCCGTCTCTACTTCTGGGGCTCCGGGGCTCTTCTTGAAGCCCGTCTTTTTTTCGGGGTCTGCCTTTTTCTGAACCCGTCTTTTATGAAATCCGTTTCTTTCTGCTCCGGCCTCGCCGCCTCGTCCTCCCGGGCCGTTCTGATCCCAATCGTTCGGGGCCCGTCGTTCGTCCCGGCCGTCCGTCATTCGGGCTCATCGTCCCGGGGCCCGTCGTCGCGCTCGTCCCGATCGGCACGCGGGTGATACGATAGATCCCGTGGAGCCGTTCGTCGTCCATCAATTTTCAACTATAACCGGACACGCCCGAATCGGCAAAGCCCGATTGACCCTGCCCAAGCCGCCCGGGCGGGCCTCATGATGGAGCCATGTGCGCGGAAAAGGGGTCAGGATTTGCGCTTGGGATCTTCGCGGGTGATTTCTTCGATCCGCTTTTGCAGCAGGTCGACCTGCGCTTTCAGGTCGTCGAGGGTCTTCTTTTCCGCTTCCGCCCGTTTGCCGGCGTTTTCACCGGTGGCGCCGTTGTCCGGTTGCACGGCGTGCTCGTGTGCAGCCGCCTTGCCGGCGGGGGGAAACGGCGTGAACATCTTCATCGCATTCTCGAACAGGGCGATGTTCTGCTTGCTCATCTCTTCGAGATTGGCGAACGGAAACAGGCCGCCGAAGGCATCCTGCATCGACTGGCGCAGACGTTCCTGATTGGTGGCGAAGGTTTCCATCATGTGGTCGAGATAGCGCGGCACCATCCACTGCATGGAATCGCCGTAGAAACCGATCAACTGGCGCAGAAACTTGATCGGCAGCAGATTGGCGCCCTTGGCTTCTTCCTCGACGATGATCTGGGTCAGGACCGTGCGGGTGATGTCTTCGCCGGTCTTGGCGTCGTAGACCACGAAGTCGATCCCGTCCTGCACCATCTGACACAGGTGATCCAGGGTAACGTAGCTGCTGGTCGCCGTATTGTAGAGCCGCCGATTGGCGTACTTCTTGATCGTGATCGGGCCGTCTCGATCGTCGGTCTGTCTGCTCGCCACGTTTCAAGCCTTCCACCCAAGCCCGGGATGCGTGCCGCCCCCGGTTGCAAGGAGTGCTCGGCCCCGGGCGTCAGCCAAGCAATCCGGCCGTATGAATGCAGCACGCGGGACATATTGCTGCGTTGCGACAAGGGCGTCAATGCGTAGCAACACATGCAATCGCATACGGGCAGGGGCGGTGCGCGAAGCCGGAAACTCCCCGAAACTCCCCGTCGCGGGGGCAGGATGGCAGGCATGCTTGGTCCCGACGGCCGGGCCCGGGTATACTCGATCGCGATGGCGAACGATGCGGATCTCGACGATCTGGCACGACGGTTCCTCGATCTGTGGCAGGATCAGATGACGGCCCTGGCCACGGACGAGGATCTGGCCAGAACCCTGCAACGGATGGCTGCGGCCATGACGGCGTCGGCCTGGGCCGCGGCCGCCGGCCCGGCGGCCATGGCGGCGATGATGGCCGGTCTGCCGGCACACACGGTCCGGGAGCGAGCGGGACATGACGGCAAGACGGCAAGCGGCGCGCCAGCGGCAGACGCCTCCGGTCCTTCCGGCCCCGGCGCCGCGCGCGCGTCTGGGGCCGCGTCCGCTGCCGGTGCATCTGGCGGCGGCCTCTCTGACCTGGACGACATCGCTGGCCGCCTGGCCGCTCTTGAGG
>RFLL01000254.1 GCA_003693905.1 Alphaproteobacteria bacterium | reverse complement strand
GATACTTGATTTCCAGGAACTCCTCGATCCCGTATTTGGAACCTTCGCGACCAATGCCGGATTCCTTGACGCCGCCGAACGGCGCCACCTCGGTCGAGATGATCCCGGTGTTGATGCCGACGATGCCGGTCTCCAGGCCCTCGGCGACGCGCCACACCCGGCCCAGGTCGCGGGCATAGAAATACGCCGCCAGGCCGAACTCGGTATCGTTGGCCATGGCGATCGCCTCCTCCTCGGTGTGGAAGCGGAACAACGGCGCCACCGGGCCGAAGGTTTCTTCGCGGGTCACCTTCATGTCGGTGGTCACGTCGGCGAGCACGGTCGGCTGATAGAAGGTGCCGCCGCGCTCGTGGCGGGCGCCGCCGACCACCACCCGGGCGCCCTTCTCCAGTGCATCGGCCACGTGTTCCTCGACCTTCTGCAATGCCGCCAGATCGATGAGTGGCCCCTGGTTGACCCCTTCCTCAAGACCGAAGCCGACCTTGAGGCTCTTGACCGCCTCCGCCAGCTTGGCGGCGAAGGCATCATAGACGCCGTCCTGAACCAGGATGCGGTTGGCGCACACGCAGGTCTGGCCGGTATTGCGGAACTTGCTCATCATCGCGCCTTCGACGGCGGCGTCGAGATCGGCATCGTCGAAGACCAGAAACGGTGCGTTGCCGCCGAGTTCGAGACTGACCTTCTTCACGGTCGCGGCGCACTGTTCCATCAACAGCTTGCCGACCTCGGTCGAGCCGGTGAACGACAGCTTGCGTACGATCGGGTTCGAGGTCAGCTCGCCGCCGATCTCCCGCGCCGAGCCGGTGACGATGTTGACGACACCTCTGGGGATGCCGGCGCGCTGCGCCAGCTCGGCCAGCGCCAGCGCCGAATAGGGCGTCTGGGTCGCCGGCTTGATGACCACGGTGCATCCGGCGGCCAGCGCCGGCGCGCACTTGCGGGTAATCATGGCGTTGGGGAAGTTCCACGGCGTGATCGCGGCGACGACGCCGATCGGCTGCTTGATGACGACGATTCGCTTGTCGGGCTGATGCGGCGGGATGGTGTCGCCGTAGATGCGCTTGCCTTCCTCGGCGAACCATTCGACGAAACTGGCGCCGTAGGCGATCTCGCCGCGCGCCTCGGCCAGCGGCTTGCCCTGCTCCAGCGTCATCAGGACGGCCAGATCCTCCTGATGCGCCATCATCAGATCGTACCATTTGCGCAGCAGCCCGGCCCGTTCCTTGGCCGTCCTGGAACGCCACGCGGGCCATGCGCGGTTGGCCGCCTCGATCGCCCGCGCGGTCTCCTCGGCGCCCATCTTCGGAATCGTGCCCAACACCTCGTCGGTGGCCGGATTGCGCACCTCGATGGTGGCCCCGGTGTCAGCATCGACCCATTCGCCGTCGATATAGCATTGCTGACGGAACAGCGCCGCGTCGCGCAACGCGGGCGCGCCGCCCGTCGCCGATGTGGCTTGCGCGGTCATGGGATCTCCTCCCCGGATTGTTGGATCTGCAAAGACTGTCTGGGGGGACTATAGAACCGCCCGGGAAGCGGTGAAAGGGGCAGCAGGCAGGCGCGGCCCACCGGCCGACCCCGCCGCCGCCTGTCCCTTGCGCCATGCCCGCCCCGGTTCCCGGCCATGGTCTCCGGTTTCACCCGAAGGCGGCCGCTCCGGCCCCTTGCCGCCGCTACTGCCGCAGCTTCGACGATCCGGGTTTCATGGCCGCAATCGATTGCCGCGGCGCATGTGAAAGCCCCGCCTGCCTGAATTTTTCGGACACGAACGCATCCGCCTGCCCGATCCAGGTCGCGACCTGCGATTCGGAAATATCGAGTACCCAGGCGATATGTTCCTGCGACATGCCTTCGAGCTCGCGCAGCAGGAACGCCCGACGCCATGTGATCGGCAGGTCCTTTATCACGTCGACCATGTACTTCTGCTCGGCCTCCGCCGCATCGGATTCGGGCAGCGGCGCCGATTCGTCGGTGATCACATCGGCCAGTCGCAGGGCTTCGTCCGGCTGATAGAATTCGTAGAATTCTTCACCCACCATGGCTTCCGCCTGATCTTCGGCATCGGGTTCGGGCGCCGCCTCCAGCGACACCATTTCTCCGAACTGGCGGCTGGCGGCGACCTCGCGATCGAGAACCTTGAACAGGGCGCGCAGCAGCTCGCGGAACACGGCGTCCTGATCCTGATCCGCCTTCCACGTGCCCTTGACCGAAATCAGGGCCTCGTCGACGACATCGCGCAGGCTCGGGTAATCGGACGGAAGGTCTCCGGCCGCGCGCAGATAGGCCAGCTCGTGGCGAGCGATCTGTTCCAGGCGCGGGATCAGGGGTTCGATGCTCGCGCTCGCCGCGGCAACCGTAACCTCCGGAACGGCGGCGAGCTGGACCTTGAGCTCCCGCAGGCGTTTGCGCCGCGCCCGGCGACGATATTCATCCTGTTTGCGCAGGCGGGCAAGGGCGCGATCCGTCTCGCGTTCGAGACGCGCCAGCGCGCTTTCTACGGCGAGGCGCAGGTCCGCGTTCTCGCCGTTGGCGGCAACGATCCTTTTGCCGGGCAGGTGCATGTGCAGTTTGGCGACGTATTTCTTTGCGCCTTTGGGGCGGTGCAAAAGCGTTGCATACAGCACCGTCTCGCTCGCACCGTTCCTGGACAACCGGGGAACCAGATGCTCCTGCGCCCATTCCTCCATCCAGGTCTGCAAAGTGGAATGGGCGGGCGGCTGAATGCCCTCGTAACGAATTCTCACTTTCATGCCATGCCTTCCTTTCCCGGGTGTGATCGATCATCGCTCCCGTCGATTGTCGTACCGTCGTTTTTTTCGAGTCCCACGGCAACCATCCCGCGCCCGTCACCAGCGCACAGAAGCCGCAATGCCCGAAAATTCGCGCTTCAGACGCTCTTCCGGTCGGCCGCGCACGAATTCCAGGCGGGCGCCGAAATCACGCGCGATATCCCAGACATGATCGCGCAAGGCAACCTCCTGCGGGTCGTCGCAGAACAGCTTCGCCATCTCGGGCGTACCGCCGAACCAGCCCTCCGCACAGCGCCAGATGCGGGCATCGAGATCCCAGGGCAGTACCAGAACATCGACCCGCCCCGTTTGCAGCGCATCGAGAACCGGATCCATGCCCCACACCCCCGGCTGTTCGCGGATGGCATCGAGCAGGGCCATCTCGCTTTCGCGTTCGGCGGCATCGAGAACGGGCTGCACCTTGTC
>RFLL01000253.1 GCA_003693905.1 Alphaproteobacteria bacterium | reverse complement strand
CTCCAGCACCCCCGGTAGGCCGAGCAGACCGTCGAGGCGCGGCGGCGCCGTTTCAAGCGTTTCCTTCACCGTCGTAGCGATGGCCACGATCTGATCGAGAAGAGAGCGGTTGAGTTGCACCTGGCGGGTCTGCGCGCCGCGGTTGACGGTCAGGGAAATCTGCAGATTGCCGCGCGCAAAGCGGGCCTGTGCCGCCGCCCGGGCACGGGCATCGAGTGCCTCGTAGCCGGCCGGAACCCGGCACCGGATGTCGAGGTTGCGACCGTTGACGCTTTTGACTTCCCAGGTCCAGCTCAGCGATTCGTCACCGCCTTCCTGCCGGGCATAACCGGTCATGCTGGCAATCGGTTGCGCGGCTTTCGGCATGGGGGAAATCCGATCTTCAGGCAGGCGGTCACGATGACGGTTCCGCGCCGGGGTCGAGGGGGTCGAGCCGCCACGGACGGGCCCTTTATATACGCCGCCTGCGGAGCCAACAAGCGATGCCCCGGCTTTGCGCGTTCCGCGCCGGCCGCCATATTCCACCGCCGGGCGAAACGCCCTAGACTGCTCGCCCATGAGCCGCCCCACGGCCCCCAAGGCGATGGCAGAACCGCGCTCGATCCTTATCACCGGCGCCTCGAGCGGCATCGGCGCCGCGCTCGCTCGCGCCTATGCCGGACCGGGTGTGACTCTTGCCCTCGGCGGGCGCGATGCGGCCCGGCTTCGGACGGTGGCGGAGGTGTGCCGGGCACGCGGCGCCATCGTTCACCCGGCCAGCGTCGATGTGCGCGACGCGCCGGCCATGGCCGACTGGATCGCCCGTGTCGACGTGGCCGCCCCTCTTGATCTGGTGATCGCCAACGCCGGCATCTCGGCCGGCACCGGCGGCGGGGGCGAAAACGAGGATCAGGTGCGGCGGATCTTCGCCGTCAACGTCGATGGCGTGCTCAACACCGTGCTGCCGGCCCTGCCGCGACTGCGGGCACGGCGCCGGGGCCAGATCGCAATCATGGCCTCCCTGGCCGCCTTTCGCGGCTTTCCCGGGGCGCCGGCCTATTGTGCCAGCAAGGCCGCCGTGCGGGTGTGGGGCGAAGCGTTGCGCGGCACGCTCCACCGTGACGGGATCGGCGTCAGCGTCATCTGCCCGGGCTACATCCGCACCCCGATGACGGCCGTCAACGACTTTCCCATGCCGTTCCTGATGGAGCCCGATCGCGCCGCCGCGATCATCGTGCGCGGCCTGGCCCGCAACCGCGCCCGGATCGCCTTTCCCAGGCCTCTGTACGCCGCCGTGTGGCTGCTGGCCGCGCTGCCGCCGGCGTGGAGCGATCCACTGCTGCGCCGGCTGCCGGAAAAGAGCTGACCCGCACGATGCAGTGATAATCGACAAACGCTCAGGGTTTCTTGCCTTGCCGCAGCTTGCGCCAGCGCGCGACGTTGGTGTTGTGCTCGTCGAGAGTCTTAGCGAAGGCATGTCCCCCGGAGCCGTCGGCGACGAAGTAGAGATAGTCCGTCTGCGCCGGATTGAGGACGGCTTCGATCGCCGCCCGCCCCGGATTGGCGATCGGCCCCGGCGGCAGTCCGTCGATGATATAGGTGTTGTAAGGACTGGGCGTCTTCAGATCGTCGCGGGTCAACGGCCGGCCAAGCGGGTGGTCACCGCCGGTCATACCGTAGGCGACTGTGGGGTCGGATTGCAGCCGCATCCCGGCCTTGAGCCGGTTGAGAAAGACCGAGGCGACAAGGGGGCGTTCCTCCGCAACGCCGGTTTCCTTCTCCACGATCGAGGCCAGAATGACCGCTTCTTCCGGCGTCTTGAGAACGAGATCGGGGTCGCGCTGCGGCCACAGCTCGTCCAGCGTCGCGCGCATGGCGGCCTGCATCCGGACGATCAGGGAGGTGCGCGTATCGCCGCGCTCGTAGTTGTAGGTTTCGGGCAGCAGGGTGCCTTCGGCGGGGATCTCCTTGATCGTACCGACGAGCGCCGGCGCTTCCTCGATCAGCTTCACGATTTCTGCACTGGTCGCCCCTTCGGGCACGGTCAGGCGCCGCATCAGGGTCTTGCCGCCGAGCAGGATTTCCACCACCCCGCGCATCGACACCGTGGCCGGAAACAGATATTCGCCCGCCTTCAGATCGCGCGACACCCGCATGACCCGCACCCCGGTGCGGAACACGAGCGAATCCTCGATTACCCCGTCGCGTTCCAGTTGCCGGGCGATGTCGCCCATGCTGGTGCCCGGCGGGATGTAGACGACGGTATCCGCCGCCAGCGGCCCCGGTCCATCGAAGCGTTCGACCACATAGATGGCCAGCCCGGCGACAGCCAGCAGCATCGTGGCTGAGACGACTGCGACCAGGACAGCGAGCCGGCGCACGGCCCGTCTCCTTCTATTGACAATGGGCCAGCAACAGACTCGCGTTCGTGCCGCCGAATCCGAAGGAATTCGACAAGGCCACACGCACCGGTCGCTGCTTCGCCTCGTGCGGCACCAGATCGATGCCATCACAGCCGGGCGAGGGATTGTCGAGATTGAGCGTCGGCGGCACGACCCCGTCGCGGATCGCCAAAGTCGAGAAAATGGCCTCGACAGCCCCCGCCGCGCCGAGCAGATGGCCGATCGCGGACTTGGTCGACGACATGCTGAGCGAAGCGAGATGGGGCCCGAACAGCCGCCTGACCGCACCGAGTTCGATCATGTCGCCAAGCGGCGTCGAGGTGCCGTGGGCGTTGATGTAATCGACATCGCCCGGATCCATCCCCGCCCGCCGCAGCGCCGCGGCCATGGCCCGGTAGGCGCCGTCTCCGTCCTCGGCCGGCGCCGTGACGTGATAGGCATCGCCCGACATGCCGTAGCCGATAACCTCGGCATAGATCCTGGCACCGCGGCGCCTGGCATGCTCCAGCTCCTCGAGCACGACCACACCCGCGCCCTCGCCCATGACGAAACCGTCGCGGGCCTCGTCCCACGGACGCGAGGCCTTTTCGGGCGTGTCGTTGAACGACGTCGACAATGCGCGGGCGGCGGCAAAGCCGGCGATCCCCAGACGACATACCGCCGCTTCGGTGCCGCCGGCAATCATCACGTCGGCGTCGTCGAGCGCGATCAGCCGCGCCGCATCGCCGATGGCATGGGCGCCGGTCGAACAGGCGGTCACCACGGAATGGTTGGGCCCCTTGAAACCGTAGCGGATGGACACGTGCCCCGAAGCCAGATTGATCAGCGCCGCCGGAATGAAAAACGGCGACAACCGGCGCGGGCCGCGCTCGTGGACGGTAAGGGTCGCATCCCAGATCGTCTGCAGGCCGCCGATTCCGGAGCCGATCATGACCCCGGTGCGACACCGGGCCTCTTCGTCTTCCGGTTGCCATCCGGCATCCGCAATTGCTTCCTGCGCGGCGGCCAGGCCGTACAGGATGAACAGGTCAATCTTCCGCCGTTCCTTGGGGGTGACATACTCGTCGGCATTGAAACCGCCGTCGGCCAGGTCACCCTGCGGCGCCTGGCCGGCGATCTTGCAGGGCAGATCCGCAACGTCGAAGCTCTGGATCGCGCTCAGCCCCGAACGCCCTTCGAGCAGACGCGCCCACACGGTCGGTACGCCGCACCCGAGCGGTGTTACCAGGCCCAAGCCGGTGATGACGACGCGCCTCATGATCCGCGCCTCATGTCTGGCGGCCCCATTCTGCGAGGAACGGCGCCGCGTCGCGCCGGAACCGCGTCGATCACGCGTGTTGACGGATGAATTCGACCGCGTCTTTTACGGTCACGATCTTCTCGGCCGCTTCGTCGGGAATTTCGCACCCGAACTCCTCCTCGAAGGCCATCACCAGCTCGACCGTATCGAGGCTGTCGGCGCCGAGGTCGTCAATGAAACTGGCGTTCTCGGTTACCTTCGATTCGTCGACGCCCAGATGCTCGACGACGATCTTCTTTACGCGCTCCGCGATGTCGTTGCTCATTGCCCTCAACCTTCAGATTAGCGGCCATTTTTAGCGGTTTGTGCGAACGCCGGCCTAGGCCGTCGATCCTGCCCTCCCGGGCAGGGCGCCGCCTCTTAACACAGTTCTTCCGGAATTGCCAACGCCCGCGACAGAGCCGGACGAGACGCCCCCCCGGGGGGGCTATATCATGGCCATGCCCCCATTCACATGCAAGGTCTGGCCGGTGACGTAAGCCGCCTCGGCACTGGCCAGAAAGACCACGCACGCGGCCACGTCCTCGGGCGTTCCGAGGCGCCCGGCCGGGACCGCTCCCAGCAGCTTTTCGCGCTGCCCCTCGCCCAGGGCATCGGTCATGGCCGTCTCGATGAAACCGGGCGCGACGCAGTTGACGGTGATACCGCGCGAGGCGACCTCCTGGGCCAGGGACTTCGACATGCCGATCAGGCCTGCCTTGGAGGCCGCATAGTTGGCCTGTCCCGGGTTGCCGGTCACACCGACGATCGAGGTGATGCCGATGATGCGCCCCCAGCGGCGTTTCATCATGCCGCGCAGCGCGCCCCGGGCAAGGCGGAAAGCCGCGGTCAGATTGATCGCCAGAACCTGCTCCCATTCCTCGTCCTTCATGCGCAAGGCCAGGTTGTCACGGGTCAGGCCGGCATTGTTGACCAGGATATCGAGGTTGCCCAATGCCGCTTCGGCCTGCGCCGGCAGGGCCGCGGTGGCCGCAGCGTCGCCGAGATCGCAGGGCAGGACATGAACCCGGGTGCGCAGTTCTTCAGCCAGCGCCTCCAGCGCCGGACGGCGGGTGCCGGAAATCGCAACACTGGCTCCCCGGGCGTGCAGGGCGCGGGCAATGGCACGACCGATACCGCCGGATGCACCGGTAATCAGCGCCCCCTTGTCGTTCAGATCGAACATCGGCAGATCCTTCCTCCCATCCCGGTCGTGGTGTCCCCCGTATCTCCCCGTATCACAGAATTTTGACCAGTGCCTCGATTTCCTCCGGCGTTGCGGCGCTGAGGGTGG
>RFLL01000252.1 GCA_003693905.1 Alphaproteobacteria bacterium | reverse complement strand
GCTCGAAATCATCGCCGCATACGTCTATTTCAGCGCCGAGCGGACACAGCGTCCGCAGCTCAGCGAGCGCGTGCTCGATGCTCTGGCGAAGGTGCCCCGGCACGCCTATGTTCCGGCCGAGCTGGCGCACGTCGCCTATGAGGACACGCCGCTGCCGATCGGCTATGGCAAGACCATATCGCAGCCGTTCATGGTCGCCCTGATGACCGACCTGCTGGAGATCGACCCCGGCGACCGCGTCCTCGAGGTGGGAACCGGTCTCGGCTATCAGGCGGCCATCCTGGCGGAACTGGCCGCACAGGTGTTCAGCATCGAGATCCTCGAAGAACTGGCAGGTCAGGCGCAACGGCGCCTGGAAAGTGCCGGCTATACCAACATCCGCCTGCGCATTGGCGACGGGTCCAACGGATGGCCCGAGCACGGCCCCTTCGACAAGATCATCGTCACCGCGGCGCCGGAGCTCATACCGCCCCTGCTGCTGCAGCAGCTCAAGTCCGGGGGCAAGATGGTCATTCCGGCCGGGATCGAAGAAAACCAACAGCTTATGATGGTCGAGAAGGATCCGCAGGGTCGCTTGACGACGCGCGAGATTCTGCCGGTCCGCTTCTCACCCCTGATCGTCAGCCACTGAGGCCCCCGCCCCGCATGCCGCGGCCGCGACGACAAGAAAGCCGTAACCAATCGCGGTCATAACCGGGGACGTCGTGCCACGGCGTTGATTTTTCCTTCGTTCCGTAATCTTATGTCGGTCGGAAAGCAGGGGCAGAAGACGCCGGGGTGCCAAGGTACCGGCCTGCCACCTGAACCGGGGGGGCGATGACAGGACCAGATTCGCGCCCTTTGCCACGGGCGCAGCCCGCATCGCGGAGGGGGATCGAAGTGAAACGGGTGATCGCCGGCCTAGGCACCATCGCCGGAAGCGCCGGGATAGGGGCCGTGGCGCTGGTCGGGCTCGCGGCCGGGGAATCAGCTCTGGCAGGCACCCTGCGCATCACGCCCTCGCTGGCGGTCTCCGGAAGCGTCTCCGACAACGTGGATCAAGCCCCCGACGGTCAGGAAGACGCGGCCTTTCTGAGCGACGTGACCCCGGGGGTCGATGTGCGCTGGCAGTCGGCCCGCATCACCGCGGCCCTGGACGCGCAGGCCACCGTCCGCCATCAGACGGGCGGCGACGACAAGGGCTTTCGGCTTCTGCCCGAGGTGTCCGGCTTCGCCACCGGCGAAATCAGCCAGGAGCTGCTTTTCGTCGACGTTGCCGCCAGCATCAGCCGGGAGATCATCGACACCCGGAACAACAGCGCCGAATCGAACCGGGATACGGTTCAGAACTACCGCGTAAGTCCCTATCTCGTCGGCCACCTCGGTGATTTTGCCGATACCGAGCTGCGCTATTCCCTCAGCCAGGTGATAAGCGGCTCGGACCGGAACGACACGCCGAGTTCAGGCATAAGCGACAACAACGACAGCCTGTCCGACAGCACCACCCATGAAGTCAGTCTCGAAGTCACCGGCGGTACCAGCTTCGCCCGCCTGGGGTGGTCGCTGAGCGCCAGCGCCTCGGAGAGCGACCGCAGCGACGCCAACGACGTCTCGCGCCGCGACGTCGCCCTGGAAATCGAATACGCGCTGATGCGCAGCTTTTCCCTGATCGGCAGCGCCGGTTTTCAGCACTTCGACGACGGCAACCCGGCCAACGATATCGATAGCCCGACCTGGGAAGGCGGGTTCCGCTGGCGGCCGGGGCCGCGCACCGACCTGCGCGCCACCTATGGCAAGCGTGACGACGAGCAGAGCCTGGACGCCACCTTGAGCTATCGTTTCAGTCCCCTGACCCGGTTGACGGCAAGCTATTCAGAGCGAATCGAAACCGGGCAGGAGCAGCTTCTCAGCGATCTCCAGTTCATCGTCACCGATCCCAATACGGGGCAACTGATCGACAGCCGCACCGGCCTGCCGTTCGACCCCAACACCTCGGCCACGAGCCTTCAGGACGAGACGCAGCGGGTCAAGACGTTCCGCCTGGCGCTGACCGGCACCCGCGGGCGCAACACCTTCCAGATCGAAGGCTCGGTGGAAATGTCGGACGAACTGGGAAACGACCTGGTGGCCCGCGAAGAAAACGCCTACCGGATCGAAGGCAACTGGCAGCGCAAGCTCAACCCCAGAACCGAGCTCGGCCTCAACACCAGTTTCGAGCGCAGCACATTCGATCCCGAGGATCGCACCGACACCCAGTACGAGCTCGGCGGGTCGCTCAATTACGCGGTTTACACCAACATCAGCACCTTTGCGGCCTACACCTTCACCAGGCAGACCTCGGACGTCGACAGCCAGGAATTTACCGAAAACCTGATCACCGTCGGCCTGCGCATGACCTTCTAGCGCCGCAGGCCGCAAGGCGAGCGTACATCGCTACTTCGGCCTGTTCAGCAGGAGCTCCTCGTTTCTGATCTCGGGGAACTCCGTCGCATCGACGTATTTCGGGTACTCGTCCAGATACGGAAACGGTCCGTCGGGACAGGGAAAGACGCAGAGCACGTCGCCGTCGTCGTTCCGCAGCGCATCGAGCCCGCCCTGGGTCTTCACCTTTTGCAGATGTTGCAGGAGACCGGCCAGCGCCATGCCCGACGACGGGCCGGCCAGAATCCCGAGCCGGCTCATCGCCATGCTGAGCCGATAAGCGCTTTCGCTGTCTACGCGCTCCTCGGAATCGAGATGCGCCCGCCAGTCGAAGTGCACCAGATTGAGCAGCTTCTCAGTGCGCGCGCCGGGTACATACTGATCGGGCGCGCGCATGACGCCCACCACCGGCAGAGTGGGATTTCGGCTCTTGAGATAGCGTGCCGTGCCGATCAGCGTCCCGGTCGTTCCCAGGGCGGCGCAGAACAGGCTGAGCTTGCCGTCGGTCTGGTCCCAGATCTGGGGGCCCGTCCATTTCATGTGGGCGGCCGGATTGTCGGGGTTCTCGTACTGGCCCGGGTTGAGCATGTCGGGCCGCTCGCCGTCCTTGCGCGCTTTGTAGACGCCGCTCGCCGGGTCGTTCTCGGACGGGCTCTTCGGCTCCTCGTTGACGATGGGATGAATGCCGAAGAACAGCAGCATCAAGAGCTTGTTCCAGGAGATCTCCGCAGGGACATAGGCGCTCGTTCGCTCCACGCCGAATTGCCGCGCGGCGATGGCCAGCGAGAACACCGTATTGCCCGAGGAGTTCTCGATCAGCTCTTCGACGCCGTCGAGTTCGCCGGCCCGAGCCTTTTCCATGATCATGTTGTAGGCGGGCGCGGCCTTGACATTGCCGAGCGGCAAAAGGCCCATGAGCTTCGCCTGGATCCGCACCCCGTCCTCTGCGAGCGGGTTCAGAGATGCGGGGAGCTCGACCAGCGGCAGATAAGGCAAGTTGCCTGGATCGAGGAAATCCCGAATCGCGTCGGGACCGCTGAAGACATTTTTCTCGTTGTGCATTTCCGTGCTTTCTGTGCTGTTGGCCTCAGGTTCCGTACCCATAAAGGGGGTCCTCCTTTACGGGTGTGATGTGATTCAAGCGCCCAAATGGCGGAGCTTGATGATGGCACGTTTCGATCTGACACACGCGGAAGCGGCCGCCGGCCCGAGATCGAGATGCCGTCGCCGAGTGCGGCTACGGCGTCCAGGCCATCGTCGCGCTCATCGCCACACACGGGCGCCCACATATCCCACCCAGAGGGCTGCAAATATCAGCGCCCGGGCGATCCGCCCCCGCCCATTCCGCGCCCCATCCCGGCGGAGGGGCTTCTTCACTCTTCCCGATCCGGAGCCGGACGGAGGTTTTCTCAGGTCGTTTTCAGCGCGATAAGAACACTTCTGACATTTCTCCTGTTAAATTCCCGATACTGGAACAATTGTTCCAAAGATGATGGCCGCTTGACCGGTTCCAGCTTAAGAGTTTGGTAAAGGGAAATTGTCAGTACCATGGGGCGAGATCTTGGGGTATTCTTGTCCGGCGGAGAGGGTGCCGGTAACCGTTCGCTTCTCCGGGGATCGAGAAGCGAGTCGACGATAAAGCGGACCGGGCGCTGCGTTGAATGACCCGATTGGGTCCACTGCACATGGCCACGTGCACACAGGCATGACCGCAGCATGTGGGTGCGGCGTGTGGTGTCTGGCGGATGCCCTCTTCTCGTATGCGATCGTCGTAATCATCGACCATGGGTTGATTGGCAGCGATGTATACTGAGTATTTCAAACTCGAAGGGCGGCCGTTCCAGCTCAGCCCGGATCCCCGCTTCTTTTTCGAGGCGCGGCCCCACAAGAAGGCGCTGGCCTATCTCAACTACGGCATCAGCCAGAGCGAAGGCTTCATCGTCATTACCGGTGAAATCGGTGCCGGCAAGACGATCCTGGTCGAACACATCCTGTCGACCTTCGTCGGCCGCAATCTGATCGCCGCCAAGGTCGTAACCACACAGCTCAACGCCGATGATCTTCTGCGCATGGTCGCCGCCGCCTTCGACATCCCCCAGGAAGGGGTCGACAAGGCGACGATCCTGAAGCGCATGGAGGCGTTTCTGATCGACAGCCACCGCGCCGACCGGCGCGTCCTGCTGTTCGTCGACGAAGCGCAGAACCTGCCCCACGGCGCGCTCGAAGAATTGCGCATGCTGTCCAACATTCAGGTCAGCGGGCGGTCGCTGCTGCAGATCTATCTCGTCGGACAGCCCGAATTTCGTCGCACCATCGCCCGCAAAAGCCTGGAACAACTGCGCCAACGGGTCATCACTTCGTATCATCTTCAGCCGCTCGATGCCGAAGAGACGCGCCAGTACATCGAGCATCGCCTGCACCACGTCGGATGGCAGAACGACCCCGCCTTCACCGCGCAGGCGTTTGCGATGATTCATGAAGCAACCGGCGGCGTGCCGCGCAAGATCAACCTGTTGTGCGACCGCCTTCTGCTGCTCGCCTACCTCGAAGAAAAGCATGAAATCGACGCGGCCATCGTCAAGGAAGTGGTCATGGACATGCACACGGAAGGCTCGGCTCCGGCATTGTCGGCCTGAGGCAGACCCGCCGAAGCGGGCCTGAAAAAAACGGACACAGAGCATCGAAGCACCATGGATCAGGTAGATCGACTGGAACGGAGGGAGGCGATCATCCTGAAGCCGGGCTCATTTTCTGGTCCCGTCGCAACGCCTGCGCACGACCACGGCGCGGGCGCAAGATCCGGGGTGGTCAACGCCATGACCGTCGACGTCGAGGAATACTTCCAGGTTTCCGCCTTTGCGAACATCGTGCGCCGCGCCGATTGGGACCGCCTCGACAGCCGCGTCGAGGACAACGTCAGCCGGATTCTCGACCTGTTCGCGGCCCACGACGTCCACGGCACCTTCTTCACCCTCGGCTGGATTGCCCAACGGCACCCGGCGATGGTGCGCCGGATCGCAGCCGCCGGGCACGAGATCGCCAGCCACGGCTTCCAGCATGTCCGGGTGCACGATCAGACCCCGGCCGTGTTCCGCGAAGATGCCGCCACGACCCGGAAGATACTGGAAGACATCGCCGGCATACCGGTGCGCGGTTATCGCGCGGCCAGCTTTTCGATCACCCGGCGCACGCCCTGGGCCTTTGCGGAACTGGAAGCCGCCGGCTACGCCTACAGCTCCAGCGTTTATCCGATTCGCCATGACCATTACGGCATTCCCGATGCGCCGCGCTTCGCCTACCGTCCCGAGGGCGCCGGACACCTGATCGAAATCCCGATCTCGACCGTAAACCTGTTCGGCCGCAACCTGCCGTGCGGCGGCGGCGGTTATTTCCGCCTTCTGCCCTATGGGGTGTCGCGGTGGGCCATGCGGCGCGTCAACCGCCGTGACGGGCAGCCGTGCATGTTCTATTTCCACCCCTGGGAAATCGACCCGCAACAGCCGCGATTCGGCAGCGTCGGCCTCAAGACCCGGTTCCGCCACTACACCAACCTGCGGCGCATGGAAGCGCGCCTGCGCGCCGTCCTGGCGGATTTCGCCTGGGACCGGGTGGATCGCGTCTTCCTCGAGGCCGGACACGGGGCCGGACCGAACCGGGAGGAATCATGAGATGGACGGCGGCACCATGCCGGTGACGGTGGTTCCGCTAAGCGCCGATCGGCGCGCGCAGTGGGATGATTTCGTCACCACGTGCCCGGAAGCGACGTTCTTCCACCTCAGCGGCTGGCAGGAGGTCATCGAAACCGCGTTCGGTCACCGCGGCCACTTTCTGATCGCCGAATCCGGCGGCGCCATTCGCGGCGTCCTGCCGCTTGTCCACGTGCGCAGCCGTCTGTTCGGCAATACCCTGGTATCCAACGCCTTTTGCGTTCTCGGCGGCCCCGTGGCCGTGGACGAGGCGGCGCGTGCAGCCCTCGATCGCGCCGCCGTGGCCCTGGCCCGGGATCTCGGCGTCGATCACCTGGAATACCGCCTGCGCGCACCGGCACATGACGACTGGGCCTGCAACCGCGACCTCTACGTCACCTTCCGCAAGCAGATCGCCCCCGACCCGGACAGAAATCTGGCCGCGATTCCGCGCAAGCAGCGCGCCATGGTGCGCAAGGGCATCAAGGCCGGGCTGAAGAGCGAGCTCGACGATGGCACAGAGCGGCTCTTCCGGGTCTATTCGGAAAGCGTGCGCAACCTGGGCACGCCGGTGTTTCCAAAGCGTTATTTCGCCGCCCTCAAGCGCGTGTTCGGACCCGCCTGCGAGATCCTCGTCGTCGTTGCTGACGGACACCCCGTCAGCGGCGTCATGTCGTTCTTCTTCCGCGATGAGGTTCTACCCTATTACGGCGGCGGGGTTGCGACCGCCCGGCAGCTTGCGGCCAACGACTTCATGTACTGGGAAGTCATGCGCCGGGCCGCCGAACGCGGCATCAAAGTGTTCGATTTCGGACGCAGCAAACGCGGCACCGGCTCGTTCGCATTCAAGAAGCACTGGGGATTCGCGCCGGAGCCGCTGTGTTACGAGTATAAGCTGATTCGCGCCACCGCCGTGCCGGAGGTCAACCCGACCAACCCGAAGTACAGCCGGGCCATTGCCCTGTGGCGACGCCTGCCGCTGCCGGTGGCCAATCTGATCGGCCCCGTGATCGCCCGCGGGCTGGCATAGGGCGTGGG
>RFLL01000251.1 GCA_003693905.1 Alphaproteobacteria bacterium | reverse complement strand
GTGGAACCCCGGCCGGAACGTACCAGTAGGATCCGGTCGCCATGCGTGGCGGGTTTTTCTCGCCGTCCAGGCCGAACGGATTGGTCATGACGCCGCGCAGAACGATCCCGTGATAGGCATGGGTATGGGTGTGAACCGGCGTGATGAAATTGGCCGGGAACTTGCCGAACGTCCCGTGTGCCCCGAGCGCGCGGTCCCCCCATGCGGGGCCCATCTGAATCGCCTCGTTGATATGGGCGAAGGGAATCTCGCTGCGCGGTTTGGCAACCGGCAGGTCGGGATCGAACGCCGCCTGACCGGCACTGGCATCACTCCAGAGCAGGGACAATAGCGCGCCGAGGAGGCCGAATGCGGCTGGTGTTCTGAACAAAACCTGGGTCCGGATCATGATGTGGTTGTCTCCCTTCAAGGTCCGCGAAAAATTGCGCCCCCACCTGCGCTCCTGTGCGCTCATGGTGCGGACCGGAAGACCCTAGATGCCGATTGAAAGTCGTGTCGATGTCCGGAGGTCCGTGATTCATGCTCGTGCGTCCAAAGACGCCTTTCCTTGCCCCTGATTGAAGCAAAACATGGCATCGTTTCCCGACCTGATGTATCCGGGCCCCGATACATGTCGCACGCAAGGACCGGAGCCCGGCCGCGGCCCTCGTGCGTACAAGCCGGAAGAAGGTGTCCCCCCGTGAGCGATACCCTCAGCGACGTGCTCAATCTGATGCGCTTCAGCGGCTGCGTTTATTTTTTGCGTGATTTCGCGCCCCCCTGGGGCATGCGCATGCCCGATGGACCGTTTGCCCAGTTCCACATGGTCGTGCGCGGGCAGTGCTGGCTGCGGAGCAAACAGACGCAACGCCTCTTGTCGAGCGGCGACATCGTGATTCTGCCGCACGGCACGGCACACGAGCTTCTCGACGACCCGGCCACCGTGCCGGTCCCCGGTCCGTCGGTCCTGGCCGCACACCGGAACGGACGGCCGCTTTTTCAGGACGGGCACGGGGATGCGCCGTCGATGCGCCTGCTGTGTGGACATTTCGCCTTCGACCGTGACTTCAAGCATCCGCTGGCTGCGGAGCTGCCCGAGCTGATCCACATCCGGGACATGACGGGGGATCAGCCGGACTGGTTCGAGGCCGCAACGCGTCTGCTGATCCGCGAAAGCGACGCCGATCTGCCGGGCGCGGCCACCGTCGTCGATCGCCTGGCCGAGGTTCTCTTCATTCAGGTCCTGCGGGCCCATCTTCTTCAGACGCGCCCGACGCGCGGCTTCCTGGCCGCCATCTGCGACCCCCACCTCGGCCGCGCCCTGCACAAGATTCATGCCGAGGCGACACGGGACCTCACCCTGGCCGAAATCGCCAGGGCGGCCGGCATGTCGCGTTCGAATCTGGCCTTCCGTTTCAAGACGCTGGTCGGAGAGACGCCGATTACATACCTGACCCGGTGGCGTCTGCTGCAGGCACAAGAACTGCTGCGCACGTCCACCCGCTCCCTTCCCGACATCGCTCATCAGGTCGGCTATCGCTCGCAAGCGGCTTTCAGCCGCGCCTTCAAGCGGACTTTCGCCCAGAGCCCGGGCACCTATCGCCGCACCATGCGCCCGGCCGAATAGAAGCATGTCTCAAAAAGAACACAGCATTGCCGGGAAGAATACCTGGGGGCCCAAGCCCAAATAAGGGTATATTAGGACTTGTCGCCCTATGACCAGATTACTTTCCACAACCGCTGGCAAAATAGCGTCGCATGCCGCGTCCACCGAGCCCTCCGCCCCCGCCCGTGCGCCCGATGAGCGCCGAGGAGCTGCGGCGCCACTGCGCACGCCTTTACGGGGCGCATCGCTGGCAGACCGCGCTGGCGCGGGAGCTGGGCGTCAATGATCGCACCGTACGGCGCTGGGCGGCCGGAGCCTCGCCGGTGCCGCAGTCGGTCGCGCTGTGCGTGCGCTTGATGGTGTTTCTGGACGAGTTGAGCTGGCTCGGTGAATGGCGCAAGCTCCTCGACGAGGAAGAGTTCTAGGGTCGCGCCGAATCAATCCGGCCTAGAGATCGGCAGCCTAGCGTGCCAGCGTGACCTCGATCTCGCGCCCGCCGTATCCGTGCACGCTGTCGTGAGCCCGCACGCGCACCCGGTCCATCCCCTCGGGAATCCGCACCCCGCGCAGCGAGCGGGTGAACGGCTGTTCGGCTTCGTGCGGGTGAAGCAGAACGCGGGTGGCCAGGACCCGGCCGTCGGGGGTCAGAACCTCCCACTTGTCGGCATAATGATCCCAGCCGGTGTCGGCATGGGCCACGGTGACGTCGAAGCGCCAGGTATCGCCCGCCTCGGCCACCGCTCTGGCTGCCACGACATCGGCTTCGCCGGCGATGGCCGCGCCCGCCCACGTCCCTGCGACGGTCACTATCGCGGCCGCCGCGATCCATGGCCGTATCCCGAGGCGCACAGCCTTCATCACACCGCCTCCTCCTCACGTGGCACCGGTCGCGGGCGCCCCTCGGCGTCGATGGCGACATAGACGAAGCGGCCCTCGGTCACCTTGACCCGGGCACCGGTGCGCCCGCGCAGCGCCCACGCCTCCAGCGCCACGGTGATCGAGGTGCGGCCGATCTTTTCGATCAACGCATAGACGCACATCACGTCGCCGACGTAAACCGGCAGATGAAAGGTCATGGCGGTGACCGCCACGGTGGCAACCCGTCCTCGAGCACACGCCGCGGCCGTGATGCCGCCGGCAATATCCATCTGCGACAACACCCAGCCGCCGAAGATGTCTCCGCTCGGGTTGGCGTCGGCCGGCATCGCCAGGGTGCGGATGGCCAGCTCGCCGCGCGGTTGCGGATCGGCGTCGTTTCCGGTCTTGGTCATCGGAGCTTTCCAAACCATTAACTATATGTTGTGAATAATCCTGCAATACCCTACATGATAAGGCAATGCCGGTGCCCACCGGCATCATGAAACGGGGTACCACGGAACGGGGATCAATCGCACACCATGTCGGACCTGTTCGAAACCGCCGCGCGCCGGCAGGACAGCTATTCGGCCAAGGATATCGAGGTTCTCGAAGGCCTGGAGCCGGTGCGCCGTCGCCCCGGCATGTACATCGGCGGCAGCGACGAGCGGGCGATGCACCACCTGGTGGCGGAGTTGCTGGACAATGCCATGGACGAGGCCGTGGCCGGCCACGCCACCCGGATCGAGCTCGAACTGGGCGCCGACAACACGGTCACGGTGCGCGACAACGGCCGCGGCATCCCGGTCGATCCCCATCCCAAGTTCAAGAACAAGTCGGCGCTGGAGGTCATCCTGACCACCCTGCATTCCGGCGCCAAGTTCTCGCAAAAGAGCTATGCCACCTCGGGCGGCCTGCACGGCGTCGGCATTTCCGTGGTCAATGCGCTGGCCGAGACGCTGAGCGTCGAGATCGCGCGCGACCGGACGCTTTATCGCCAGAGCTATCGGCGCGGCAAGCCCCAGGGCAAGCTGAAGAAGGTCGGCGCGGCCCCCAACCGCCGCGGCACCACGATCACGTTCCGGCCCGATGCCGCCATTTTCGGTCCCGAGGCGCGGTTCCAGGCCGATACGCTGTATCGCATGGCGCGTTCGCGTGCCTATCTGTTCCGCGGCGTCGAGATCCGCTGGTCGTGCGAGCCCGCCCTGATCAGAAAGAACAGCAAGACCCCGACCGAGGACACCCTGCATTTTCCCAACGGGTTGCAGGATTTCCTTGAAGCGATGCTCGACGGGCGCGCCACCCTGACACCGGAACCGTTCGTCGGCCGGGCCGAGTTCCCCGACGGCGAAGGTCGTCTGGAATGGGCGATCACGTGGCCGAACGACAGCGAAGGGTTCCTCAGTTCCTACTGCAACACGATCCACACCCCCGATGGCGGCACCCACGAACAGGGCCTGCGCGCCGGCCTGACCAAAAGCCTCAAGGCCTACGGCGAGATGGTCGGGAACAGGAAAAAGATCGCCCAGGTGACGGCCGACGACATCCTGGGCGGGGCCTGCGCAATCCTGTCGGTTTTCATCGTCGATCCGCAGTTCCAGGGCCAGACCAAGGAAAAGCTGGCCTCGCCGATGGCCGCGAAGCTGGTCGAGACGATGATCAAGGATCATTTCGATCACTGGTTGAGCGGCCACCCGGAGCGCGCGCGCATCCTGCTCGAGCGTATCCTCGAACGTGCCGACGAGCGCCTGCGCCGACGCCAGGAAAAGGAACTCAGCCGCAAGTCGGCGACGCGCAAACTGCGCTTGCCGGGCAAGCTGGCCGATTGCGCCCGTTCGCGCGCCGCTGGCACCGAGATTTTCCTGGTCGAAGG
>RFLL01000250.1 GCA_003693905.1 Alphaproteobacteria bacterium | reverse complement strand
GGTTTGTCGAACGGCGGAAGGAAGCCGGGGAGTTTCTTCAGCAGCCCGAGGCCGGCGTCAGAAGGCTGCGTGGTACGGCGGCATCGGTTGCTTCGCCGGCGCATTCGGCCCGCACCATCAGCGTGCCGGCCCCGCGTGTTGCTTCGCGCAGACGGTCGATCTCGGCCCGGCGCCGGGCAAAGGCCTCGAGATCCTCGCCCTTCAGCTTCTCACCCGACGGCAGCTTGACCTTGAGCGGGTTGACCTGACGGCCGTTGACCATCACCTCGTAATGCAGGTGCGGTCCGGTCGAACGTCCGGTCGAGCCGACATAGCCGATGACCTGCCCCTGGCGGACCCGCTTGCCGGGGCGTATGCCCTTGGCGATCCGCGACATGTGGGCATAGGCGGTCTTGTAGGTGGAATTGTGGCGGATGCGCACATATTTGCCGTAGCCGCCGTTGCGTCCCGCCATTTCGATCCTGCCGTCGCCGGCCGCATAGATCGGCGTTCCTCTGGGGGCTGCGAAATCGATGCCGCGGTGCATCCGCGAGTAACCAAGGATCGGATGCCGGCGCATGCCGAAGCCCGACGACAGGCGGGCGCCGTCGATCGGTGTGCGCATCAGGGTCTTGCGAACCGAATGCCCTTTGGCGTCGAAGAAATCGGTGCGTCCGCTCTTCGGCGTGAAGTTGTAGAGGGCCAGCCGTTCGCCCGACAGGGTCAGCGCCGCGTACAGAATGCCCTCCGGCTTGGCCGGTGTGCCGTCCTTTTCGTACAGGGCTTCGTACAGAACCTCGAACGAATCGCCGGCACGAATTTCGCGCTGAAAATCGACGTCGAAGCTGAAGATGGCGATCAACTCGGCCAGCACCGGCATCGGCAGGCCGGCGGCGCGCGCCGCGCTGGACAGGTTGTTGTCGATCGTGCCCTCGGCAATGACCGTCCGGTGATCGAGATCGCGCGCCGCCTCGGTGGCCGTGAAACCGCCGTCGGGGGCGCGTGTTACCCGCACGATGCGTTCGATGCTCGGTTGCAGGCCGATGGACAGGAGCCGCTCCGCCCGGTTTTGCCCCGTGGCGGAAGACCCTGATCCGAATGCGCTCAGACCAAGGCGGATTTCCTGGCCCGGGCGCAGCTCGCGCGGGTCGAAAACGGTGCGCAGCGCGGTGATCGCCGCATGCGCTTCGCGACGGTCCACCCCCGCCTTGAGGATCAGCTTCATCAGGGTGTCGCCGCGCGCGACATGCATTATCCGGTTGACGGTGGCCGGGCGCGCTTCGGCTTCGATCACCGTTGTCGTAGCAGCAACCGGGCGGGTACCGATTTCGCTCTCAAGGTCGCGGGCCAGCGGCCCGGTGCGCCAGTCGGGTCCGGGCCACAGGGCATAGGCCAGTCCGCCCAGCAACGTTGCCGCGGCGCCGCCGCCCAGCACTCCGGCGAGGAGTGCCAGACCGCCGCCGCATTGTGTGCGATTGTGCGAGGACACGGAAAAAAGGACTCCCCCGTTGCATCCATGGTGCTGTCGATCGCCATGGTAAGGGACGATTCGTAACAGATTGTTAGCATAGATTATTATTGTGCGAACCGGCCCCCGCCAGCGAGCATGTCGACAGTCGGACCATGCGTGGCCGCAGGCGGGCTGTCAACCATCCGGATGGCGGCCGCCATCTTCGCGTGCTTGGAGCGGCTGCGGAGCGCGCCTATGATGCCGGCGACGCAGCGGCACGGCTGCGCAACCACACGACCACGCAAGGAACTGGAAAACAAAGGGAGCGTCGCAATGCTGCTGCACCACTGTACCTGGCCTGAAGTCGAAGCGCACCTGAAGCGCAGCACCGGCATCATCGTGCCGATTGGCTCGACCGAACAGCACGGGCCGAACGGTCTGCTCGGCACCGACGCCTTGTGCGCGGAGGTGGTGGCCCGCGGCGTCGGCGAGGCCGTCGATGCTCTGGTCGCACCGTGCGTGGCCGTCGGCATGGCGCAGCATCATCTCGGCTTTCCGGGAACCATGACCCTGCGCCCTGCGACCCTGATCGCGGTCGTGCGCGACATGGTCCTTTCCCTTGCCCGGCACGGGTTCGAGCGCTTTTATTTCGTCAACGGTCACGGCGGCAACATCGCCACCGTGACGGCGGCGTTCTCGGAAGTCTATGCCGACCTCAGCCTGGCGCGTGATGGCCGCGCGCAGCGGGGCGTGCGGTGCCGGCTCAAGAACTGGTGGGACGGGCCGGCGATCAAGGCGCTGTCGGGCGAGCTGTTCGGTGCTGCCGAGGGCAGCCATGCCACGCCGTCGGAGGTTTCGCTCACGCAATTCGCGTTTCCCGAAACGATCAAGCGGGCCGCGATGACGCCGGACATCGCACCCAAGGGACCGATCTACGATGCGCTCGATTATCGCCGCCGCTTTGCCGACGGGCGTATCGGCTCGAACCCGGCCCTGGCCTCGCCGGAGGCCGGCAAGCGTCTGTACGAGGCCGCCGTGGCCGAGGTTGCGGAAGATTACCGTCAATTCCTCGCCGAAGATTGAGGCCGCTTCGCTGCGGTGCCAAGGGGGTGCATTGGCCGGGCGCGGCAGGTGTCATAGGATGCGGACCATGGCCGCTATCCTGCCTTTCGCATCCGTGCCGGTACGCCCGGCCCGTTTCTGGCTCGTTCTTGCACTCTGCGCCCTGGTGCCGCTTGCCGCCGCCTGGCCGCGCGCCGGACAGGCCGCAACCGATCCGACACCGCTCCAGCCACCCGAGATCGAGGAACTGGAACGCCTGTTGGCGCGGCTGAAGTTCGATCCCGGGCCGATCGACGGAATCATCGACGAGCGGACCCGTACCGCGATCCGCCTCTATCAGGAATTCGCCGTCCTGCCCGTTGACGGGGAACCGACGGCGGCCCTGCTGGCGGAATTGCGCGCCGTGGTCGATGTGCTGGAGACGATGCGCCGCGAACAGACGGCACAGGCCGCCACGGCCCCGGCGCCTTCGGCCGGCGAAACGGCTTCACAATCCGGGCCGGAACCGGATGTGGATGTGAAGGCGGAACCGGATGTGAAGGTAGAACCGGAACCGGCGTCACCGATGCCACCGCGTGCGCAAGGCGCCCCGGAGCAGACCATCGCGGAACAGACTGTCACGGAACAGACCGTCCCGGAAACGGCGGCACGCACACCGGCCGCACCGCAACCGGACGCAGTCGAAGCCGATATTCCGCAGTCCCCGATTCCCGATCCGGCGGTGGTCCCAACGTCGACACCTGCACCTGCGTCTACTGCCGCGGCAGCGGAAGCCTCGCCGCCCATGGAGGTGGAGGCACCGGTTGCGCAAAGTGCCGAACCAGCCGAGTCGGCCGTCCCGGCCGCCGAACCCGCCCAGCGTGCACCTGTGGCATCTCCTCATCCTCAGGCGCAGGCATCGGACGAGCCGCCG
>RFLL01000249.1 GCA_003693905.1 Alphaproteobacteria bacterium | reverse complement strand
GAGCAAGGCCGAACGCCTGTTGCGGCAAAGCTATGCCCGGTTGACGCCGTGGCAGAAGGCGCAAGTGGCGCGCCATCCCGACCGGCCCCATTTTTCCGACTACGTGGCCGGCCTGGTCGAGGATTTTTCGCCGCTGGCTGGCGACCGGCTGTATGCTGAAGATCGCGCCATCATCGGCGGTCTGGGGCGCTTTCGCGGCTATTCGGTGGTCGTGATCGGCCACGAAAAGGGGCGCAATACCGAAACCCGCGTGCGCCACAACTTCGGCATGGCGCGGCCCGAAGGCTACCGCAAGGCGCAGCGCCTGATGCGTCTGGCCGACCGCTTCGGCCTGCCGGTCATCACTCTGGTCGATACCGCCGGCGCCTATCCCGGCATCGGTGCCGAGGAACGCGGCCAGGCCGAGGCGATCGCCCGCAGCATCGAAACCTGCCTGTCGATTCGCGTGCCGCTGATATCGGTCGTCATCGGCGAAGGCGGCTCCGGCGGAGCCATTGCGATCGCCACCGCCAATCGGGTGCTGATGCTGGAACACGCGATCTATTCGGTGATCTCGCCCGAAGGCTGTGCCTCGATCCTGTGGCGCAGCGGCGATCAGGCCCGGGAAGCGGCCGGTGCGCTCAAACTGACAGCGCAGGATCTGCTCAAACTCGAAGTCATCGACGAGATCGTGCCGGAACCGCTGGGCGGTGCCCAGCGCGGCAAGAAGCAGACCATCGAAGCGGTCGGCGCGGCGGTGGAACGCCATCTGCACGAGTTGCGCCGACACGAAGGAGCGGCGTTGCGCGAATTGCGCCGCGACAAGTTCCTCAATATGGGACGCAAAGGCCTGGCCTAGCCCGAAGACGATTTGCCGGCCTGCGCCGGGCGGTCCGGTTTTGAATGACCGGGATGCTTCGGTCCCGGCCCGACAGGAGAGCCGCGACATGGCCACCACATCCGATCTTGTCGCCCGCGCGCTTCATGCCGCCGGGTGTCGTCACGCCTTCGGCATTCCCGGTGGCGAAGTCCTGTCCGTCATGCATGCCCTGGCCGAAGCCGGCATCGCCTTTCATCTGTGCAAGCACGAAAACGCCGGCGGTTTCATGGCCGAAGGCACCTATCATGTCACCGGGGCGCCGGGCATTTTGGTCGCCACGCTGGGCCCCGGTGTGGCCAACGCCGTCAACGTGGTCGCCAACGCCTGGCAGGACCGGGTGCCGCTGATCTTCCTGACCGGGTGCGTCGATGCCGCCGAGGCTGAAGGCTACACCCATCAGGTGTTCGAGCACCGCGCACTCCTGGCACCGATTACCAAAGGCAGCTTCGTTCTTTCCGACGGGGCGGTGGACACGGTGATGGACAAGGCCGTGGCGCTGGCCACCGAGGGGCGTCCGGGACCGGTCCACATCGACGTGCCGGTGTCGCTGGCTGACAGGGAACAGCCCGGTGCCCGCTGCCTCCATGTTCCGCAGCGTGTGCCGACGGCGCCGGCGCCGGGCCCGGCGCTGGCGGCGGCGCGGCGCCACCTGGCCACGGCGCGCCGGCCGATCCTGATCGCCGGCCTGGAGGTTCTGAGCCAGAAAGCGGAAGCGGCGGTGGCCGATTTCGCCCGCAGGTTCGCGGCCCCCGTCATCACCACCTACAAGGCCAAAGGCGTGGTGCCCGAGGATGATCCGCTGGCCCTCGGCGGGGCCGGACTGTCGCCGCTGGCCGACAAGCACCTGTTGCCGCTGGTGCAGAACAGCGATCTCATCCTGCTGGCCGGTTACGACCCGATCGAGATGCGCCATGCCTGGTGCGAACCGTGGGATCCCGACACGACACCGGTGATCGAGCTGACGGTGGCCCCTCATCCCCACGGGGTCCATCGCGCCAGCCAGGTGATCGTCGGCGATATCGCGGCCGGCCTGGCGGCGCTGGGCGACGGGGTTGCGCCGTCGCGGACATGGCCGGACGGCGCCCCGGCCGCGACCCGTGCGGCCCTGGCCGAGGCGTTCCGGGCCGATGCGCCGTGGGGGGCGGCGGCGGTGATCGACGAGGTCCGCCGGGCCTTGCCCGAAGACGGCATCGCCACCGTCGACAGCGGCGCGCATCGCATCCTGCTGAGCCAGGTATGGCGCTGCACGCAACCGCGCACGCTGTTGCAATCGACGGCCCTGTGCACCATGGGCTGTGCCCTGCCGCTGGCCATCGGCGCCAAGCTGGCGGCGCCGCGGCGTCCGGTGGTTGCCTTTACCGGTGACGCCGGGCTGGAAATGGTGCTGGGAGAGCTGG
Organism: Alphaproteobacteria bacterium; assembly: GCA_003693905.1. Lineage (GTDB taxonomy): Bacteria > Pseudomonadota > Alphaproteobacteria > Kiloniellales > J153 > J153. The sequence goes on along the minus strand of RFLL01000249.1, from coordinate 11,041 downwards.
CGACGCTGCGCGATCTTGCCCTGCCAGTGGTGGTGGTCGTCTTCGTCGACGCCTCGCTGGCACTGATCGAGCTGAAGCAGCGGCGCGCCGGGCGCGGCAATCTGGGGGTCGATTTCGGGGCCACGGATTTCGCCGCCGTGGCCCGTGCTCTGGGCGGGCGCGGGGTCATGGTGGAGGATCGCGCCGCATTGCGCGCTGCGGTGGTGGAAGGGCTGGGTGCCGATACCTTCACCGTCGTCGGCGCCCGCATCGGACGGGGCGCCTACGACGGCACGTTCTGAACCGGCCCGAACCGGGCTTCAGGCCGACGCCGGTCCACGACCACAAGCCGCCGCGGTCGGGCGGCTCAGACCAGTTTGCCGTGGCAGTGCTTGTATTTCTTGCCCGATCCGCACGGGCACGGCGCATTGCGCGGCACTTTGCCCCAGGTCGAGGGGTCGTTGGGGACCGGGCGCGGTGCGCCCGCCCGTCTGGTAACCGGACGCGCACGGGAGGCGCCGGATGCCCCCCCGGCACCGGCACCCGCCATCGGAGCCCCGCCGGCGGCGGCCATGGCCGGTTCCGGCGCCCCGGCGCCGATCAGCGCCGGATCCTGCCGGGTTTCGTGCATTTCCTGTCGCGGGTGCGGCGCCACCACCGCATCCGGTTCCGCGGTGCGCAATTCGACCCGGCTGAGCAGCATCGTCACTTCTTCGCGCATGGCCGCCAGCATGCGCTCGAACAGCTCGAACGCCTCGCGCTTGTATTCGTTGAGCGGATCGCGCTGACCATAGGCGCGCAGCACGATGCCGTGGCGCAGGTGATCGAGCGACAGCAGATGATCCTTCCACTGCTTGTCGAGAACCAGCAGCAGAATCTGTTTTTCCAGCGCCCGCATGACATCTTCGCCGTAGTTGGCGGCCTTGGCGGCCATGCGACGATTGACGGCCTCGGTGATGCGTTCCAGGATTTCCTGGTCGGCGATGCCTTCTTCGGCGGCCCATTCGGCGATCGGCAGATCGAGACCGAAGATGCGCAGCACCTCGGCATGCAGGCCCTGGACGTCCCACTGCTCGGCGTAGGCGTTGGCCGGGATGTGGCGGGCGACCAGATCCTCGATCACCTCGTGACGCATGTCGACGATCGAATCGTGCACGTCGTCGGCACGCATCAGTTCTCGCCGCTGCTCGTAGACGACCTTGCGCTGATCGTTCATCACGTCGTCGTATTTGAGCAGGTTCTTGCGGATTTCGTAGTTGCGCGCCTCGACCTTCTGCTGCGCCTTCTCCAGTGCCTTGTTGACCCACGGGTGGGTGATGGCTTCACCTTCCTGAAGGCCCAGCTTGCGCAGCATCGAATCCATGCGCTCCGAGCCGAAGATGCGCATCAGGTCGTCTTCCAGGCTGAGGAAGAATTTCGAGGCACCGGGATCGCCCTGACGACCGGAGCGGCCGCGAAGCTGATTGTCGATGCGCCGGCTTTCATGGCGTTCGGTGCCGATGATCATCAGGCCGCCGGCCTTGAGGACGACTTCGCGCGCGGCCGCGATCTCGGCGCGGATCTGTTCGATCTTGCGGGCCCGTTCTTCTTCGTCCTCGATATCCGCGGCTTCCTGCTGGATACGCATGTCGAGGTTGCCGCCAAGCTGGATGTCGGTGCCGCGCCCGGCCATGTTGGTGGCGATCGTCACCGCGCCGGGCACGCCGGCCTGGGCGATGATGTAGGCTTCCTGCTCGTGATAGCGCGCGTTGAGCACGTTGTGCGGAATCTTGCGCTTCTTCAGCTCGGCCGACAGCATCTCGGACTTTTCGATCGACACCGTCCCGACCAGAACTGGCTGCTGACGGGTGCGGCAGTCTTCGATCGCCTCGACGATGGCGTTCAGCTTTTCGCGCGCGGTGCGGTAGACCTCGTCGTCGTGGTCGACGCGGATACACGGCAGGTTGGTCGGGATCTCGATGACTTCGAGACCGTAGATGTCGGCGAATTCGGTCGCTTCAGTCATCGCCGTGCCGGTCATGCCGGCCAGCTTCGGATACATGCGGAAATAGTTCTGGAAGGTGATCGAGGCGAGAGTCTGGTTCTCGCGCTGGATCGTCACCCCTTCCTTGGCTTCCAGGGCCTGATGCAGGCCTTCGGAGTACCGCCGGCCTTCCATCATGCGACCGGTGAACTCGTCGATGATGACGACCTTGTCGTCCTTGACGATGTAGTCGGTGTCGCGCTGGAACAGGACGTGCGCGCGCAGCGCCTGGTTGACGTGGTGCAGCAGGCTGACGTTTTCGATGTCGTAGAGGTTGCCCTGCGGCATCAGGCCGGCTTCGCGCAGAAGTTTCTCGATCCGCTCGGTGCCCGATTCGGTCAGGGTGACGGAGCGCGCCTTTTCATCCTTTTCGTAGTGTTCGGGTGCGAGCTTGGGGATCAGCGCGTTGACCCGCACGTACATTTCCGAGGAATCTTCGGTCGGCCCGGAGATGATGAGCGGCGTGCGCGCTTCGTCGATCAGGATCGAGTCGACTTCGTCGACGATGGCGTAGTTGAAACTGCGCTGCACCATTTCCTCGAGCTGGAACTTCATGTTGTCGCGCAGATAGTCGAAGCCGAACTCGTTATTGGTGCCGTAGGTCACGTCGCAGGCATAGGCCGCGCGTCGCTCGGCGTCGCTGAGACCGTGCACGATGCAGCCGACCGACAGGCCGAGGAAGCGGTAGATCTGCCCCATCCATTCGGAGTCGCGCCGGGCCAGGTAGTCGTTGACCGTGACCACGTGCACGCCCTTGCCGGTCAGGGCGTTGAGGAACACCGGCAGGGTCGCGACCAGGGTCTTGCCTTCGCCGGTCTTCATCTCGGCGATCATGCCGCGGTGAAGGACGATCCCGCCCATGAGCTGGACGTCGAACGGGCGCTGGCCGAGGGTGCGCTTGGCCGCCTCGCGCACCGTCGCAAAGGCGTCGACCAGAACGTCGTCCAGGCTTTCGCCCTGGGCCACCCGCTGACGCAGAGCGCTGGTGCGCGCGCGCAGGTCTTCGTCCGAGAGCTTTTCCAGCTCCGGCTCGAGCGCGTTGATGGCTGCAACGATGGGCCGCAGCTTCTTGATGTAACGATCGTTTGCGGATCCGAAAAACCGCCTGAGCATATACAGGGACCTCGAGGGTGGGATGCGGACGACGGCAGGCGTCGGCGGGTCGGCTCAGAGATAGGCATGGCGGCAGGTTCTGTCAACGTCGCGAGCGGTCCCCGGGCCCGCTCCGGGGGCCGGCGGGCGGCGCGGGGCGGGCGTATCCGCCCGTGCCGGCCCCCCTTGTGCTGGGCGTCCGGTCGTGCATGATGCGCAGTACCCCCCACACCACCCGTCGGTGGTGCGGCTGCGGCCGTGCCGACCCGGCGGGTACAAGGAGATTTCTATGGCTCGATTTCTACCCCTGATTGCCGGATGCGCGCTGGGCGTCCTGCCGTTTCTCGCCGCTGCCCAACAGCAACAGCCGTCGGCCGGAGACGACCCCGTGGTCGCCCGTGTCAACGGCGAGGACATCCACCGCTCGGCGGTGCTCGAGTTCGCCAGCAAGCTGCCGCCGCAGTATCAGGCGCAACTGGTGCAGCTTTACCCGCTTCTGGTGCAGCGTCTGATCGATTTCCGCCTTGCCGGCGAAGCCGGCCGCACCGCCGGGCTGGCCGATGATGCCGAGGTCAGGCGCCGGGTGGCCGAGGCCGAAACCCGGGCCATTCGCGACGTTTACCTGGAACGTGAGATGGACCGACGCATCACCGAGGATGCCTTGCGCATCCGCTATGACGAGTACCTTGCCGCCAATCCGCCGCAGACCGAGCAGCGCGCCCGGCATATCCTGGTCGAAACCGAGGAAAAGGCCCGTGCGTTGATTGCCGAGCTTGACGCCGGGGCCGATTTCGCCGAACTGGCGAAGGCCAATTCGACCGGCCCCTCGGCATCCGAGGGCGGCGATCTCGGCTATTTCACCGCCGATCGGATGGTGCCCGAATTTGCCGCCGCGGCCAGCGCGCTGGCCCCGGGCGAATATTCCAGGGTCCCGGTCAAGACCCAGTTCGGCTGGCACATCATCAAGGTCGAGGACCGCCGCCAGACCCAGCCGCCCAGCTTCGAGGAGATGAAGTCCCAGTTGCGTGAGGACATGGCCTCCGAGGTGGTTCAGGCGGTGTTCGACGACCTGCGCAAGACGGCGCAGGTCGAGGTTCTGCCTGCCGGTACCAGCATGCTGACCGACGGCGCCGAAAGCCAGTAGCGGCCGGTCGCCGCCCTGCGCAACAGCCCATGACGCTGCCCCGCTCGCCACTCGCCCCGTCCGGATTCCCGGCCCTGCCGCCAGTGGCAGGGGTGCGCGTGGCGACGCGGGCGTGCACCATCCGCTACCACGGCCGGCCCGATGTGTGCCTGATCGAGCTGGCGCCGGGGACCGCGGCGGCGGGGGTTCTGACCCGGTCCCTGACCGCTTCGGCGCCGGTTCTATGGTGCCGCCGGGCTCTCAAGGGCGGCCGCGCCCGGGCCATCGTGGTCAATGCCGGCAATGCCAACGCCTTTACCGGCCGCGCCGGCGAAGAGGCGGTCCGGCACGTCGTCGCGGCGACGGCCGAGCGGTTGGGCTGTCGCCCCCGCGAGGTTCTGGTTGCCTCGACCGGAGTCATCGGCGAGCCGTTGGCGTACGAACGCCTGATCGCCGGTCTCGACGATTTGACGGCGTCTCTGGCCGACGACCGCTGGGCGGCGGCGGCCGAAGCGATCATGACCACCGATACTTTCCCCAAGGGGGCGAGCCGGCGCGCCGAGATTGCCGGAGTCCCGGTGACTCTCAACGGTATCGCCAAGGGCTCCGGCATGATCGCGCCCGACATGGCAACCATGCTGTCGTTCGTCGTCACCGACGCGAAGCTGCCGGCCGCGACCTTGCAGGCTCTGCTGCGCCGCGGGGTCGAAGATTCCTTCAATGCCATCACCGTCGACGGTGATACCTCGACCAGCGATACCGTATTGCTGTGTGCCACCGGGCAGACCCGGCACAGGCGGGTGCGCGGGCCGGCCGATCCCGCGCTCAAGGACTTTCGCGCCGCCCTGTTCGATCTTTTGCGCGATCTGGCGCAGCAGATCGTGCGCGATGGCGAGGGCGCACAGAAGTTCGTCACCATCCATGTGACCGGCGCGGCCTCGAAACGCGCGGCGCGGCGCATCGGGCTGACGATCGGCAATTCGCCCCTGGTCAAGACCGCCATCGCCGGCGCGGATCCCAACTGGGGCCGCATCGTCATGGCCGTCGGCAAGGCCGGAGAGAAGGCGGATCGCGACCGTCTGGCCATCCGCATCGGCGGTGTTGATGTCGCCCGCGACGGTCAGGCCGTGCCCGACTATGACGAAGCGCCGGTGGCCCGCCACATGAAAGGTCGCGAAATCGTGATCGAGGTCGACGTCGGCGTCGGACGCGGGCGCGCCACCGTGTGGACCTGCGATCTGACCCACGGCTATATCGACATCAATGCTGATTACCGAAGCTGACACCTCGCCGCCGGTCCCGTCCGACGGATGCTGGAATGCACCCGAGCCGCCACCCGGCGCCGGTCGGCCGATCGTTCTGGTCGCGGCCGCCGCTCTGGTCGATGCCGATGGCCGGGTGCTGCTGACGCGCCGTCCCGAGGGCAAGACGATGGCCGGTCTGTGGGAGTTTCCCGGCGGCAAGGTCGGCGATGGGGAAACGCCGGAGGAAGCCCTGGTACGCGAGCTCGAAGAAGAGCTCGGCATCGACACCCGGCGCAGCTGCCTGGCACCGATCGGTTTCGCCTCTCATGCCTATGCGGATTTTCATCTGCTGATGCCGCTTTATGTCTGCCGCACCTGGCAGGGCACGCCCCATGCCCGCGAAGGGCAGGAACTCGCCTGGGTGCGTCCGGCGCGTCTTGGCGACTATGCGATGCCGCCGGCCGATGCGCCGCTGGTGCCGCTGCTGCGCGATCTTCTGTAGGCGATATTCCGGCGCCGCGGTTACGGTCTTTCCGGTTTTGCGGGGACCTTGTCCCCGGCCGGACGTTCGGCCGTTCTTAGAGCATCGGCAAGACGGGCCCGGGCGCTGCCCGGACGCAGGGGCCTGGGTTGATCGGGGGCCGGGGTCCAGGCGGTCAGGTAGAGAACCTCGAAAGTGACCGGCAGGCGGCCGTCGGGACCGGCAAAGCGCTCGGCATAAAGCGCGGCGGCGCGGGCCAGGGTGGCGCGCCGGGTCAGGCCGCGGCGGCGCGCCGCCACCGCGTTGCTTTCACCCATGCCGCGCAATTCGCGCATCAGCGTCAGGACGTCGGGATAGGTCACCGGGATCACGTCGACGTCGACCACCGGCAGCGCAAACCCGGCGCGCATGAGAAGGTTGCCGACGTCGCGCACGTCCGCGAACGGCGATACCCGCGGGCTGACGCCGCCTTCTTCGGCCAGCTCGGCCTCCATCAGGACGGTGCGCAGCTCGCTCAGGGTCCGGCCGCCCAGCATGGCGCCGAGAAACAGCCCGTCGGGGCGCAGCGCCCGGCGGATTTGCAGCAGCGCCCCGGGCAGGTCGTTGACCCAGTGCAGGCTGAGCACGCTCAGCACCAGATCAAGGCACCCGGCGGCGAATGGCAGGGCTTCTTCGTCGGCCACCAGGCTCGGGCGGCCGGTGGCTGCCGCAGCGCGGGCCAGGGTCGGCGACAGGTCGCACTGGATCAGGGTTTCGATGCCGCCGCGCGGGCCCAGGATCTCGGCCAGAACACCGTGATGACAGCCGAGATCGAGCGCCAGCGGAAAGCGCCGGGTGATATCGTCGAGGCGGTCGGCGACACGCTCCGCAACCTCGCGCAGCAGGAAGTCGTGACGCGCCAGACCGGCGGCGGCACGGTCGCGGTGACGGCGTACCGCACGGCGATCGAATACGCGTATGGCATCGCTGGTTATTCCGCTCATGGCGGCACTATGGCGACATCGGCGCCGCGATGAAAGAGCCGCAGAGTTTGTATCGGGCCGGCGGACGCATTGACTCGACCGGCCTGGCGGCGATGATGCACCCCATGATTCGTTCCGGCAATCTTCCGGCAATTTCAGACGCTGGGCGGCGATTGGCACGGGCCGTGCTTGATGCGCTTCTGCCGCCGCGCTGTCTGGCATGCGGGGCGGTGGTCGAGGCCCCCGGCGCATTGTGTGGGCCGTGCTGGCGCGACGTCGATTTTCTGAGCCCGCCGCTGTGTGCGGCCTGCGGGCATCCGTTCGCTTTCGATCCCGGGCCGGGGACCTTGTGCGGCGCCTGCATGCGCGCGCGCCCGGCGTTCGATCGCGCCCGCGCCGCCATGCGTTACGGCGAGCGCGGCCGGCAACTCATCCTCGGCTTCAAGCATGGCGATCGCACCGACGGCGCCCCGGCTTATGGACGGTGGCTGGCCCGGGCTGCGGGCGAACTCGTGGCCGAGGCCGATCTCATCGCGCCGGTGCCTTTGCACTGGATGCGCCTGATCGCGCGGCGCTACAACCAGGCCGCGCTGCTGGCGCATGCCCTGGGGCGGGAGGTCGGGGTACCGGTGATCTGCGATCTGCTGGTGCGTCGACACCGCACCCGCCCGCAGGGGCATCTCAGCCCGGTAGCGCGCCAGCGCAACGTGGCCGGCGCCTTCATGGTGCACCCCTGGCGGCTGGATCGGCTGCGCGGTCGGCGGGTGCTTCTGGTCGACGACGTGCTGACGACGGGGGCGACTGCTGCGGCCTGCGCCCGGGCTTTGCGCCGCGGCGGTGCCGCCGCCGTCGATGTCGTCGTTCTGGCCCGGGTGGTGCGCAGCGATCCATAGGGGGAGGAGCGGGGGGCGGGCCTGAAAATTCCGCCCCGGGAGACCAATATCATGCGAAGAAAAGTTGCATGGGGAAATCGTATGGCGAAGGGACGACAAGCATGAGCGCACGCGTCGAGATCTATTCGACCCTGTTGTGCCCGTTCTGCTACCGGGCCAAGAAGCTTCTGGAATCCAAAGGCGTCGCATTCGAGGAGATCGATGTTATGCTGAGCCCGTCGCGACGCCGCGAGATGATCGAGCGCAGTGGCGGGCGCACAAGCGTGCCGCAGATCTTCGTCAACGGCGTCCACATCGGTAACTGCGACGAGATCCATGCCCTCGATGCGGCGGGCAGGCTCGACGCGCTTCTGGCGGGAGATGGCCTTGAGTAAGATCTTCACGGTGGCCTGCGTGCAGATGACCTCGGGGCCCGATCCGGCGGAGAACCGGGCCGCGGCCGAGGCTCTGATCCGCGAGGCCCGGGCGGCCGGCGCCGATCTGATCCTGACGCCGGAGACCACCAACCTGATGGTGACCGGGCGCCGCGCAATGCTGGAAAAGGCCCGGCGCGAGGATGCCGACGAGACGCTGAAGGCGCTGCGGGCGCTGGCGGCCGAACTGGGGGTGTGGCTGCTCGCCGGGTCGCTGGTGCTCAGGGCCGAAGGGGCCGGAAACGGCGGCGCGGGCGAAGACCCCGGCTCCGAAGAGAAGGGCGTCAATCGCTCCTTGCTGCTCGGACCGGACGGGCAGATCGCGGCCCGCTACGACAAGATCCACATGTTCGACGTCAACGTGCCCGACGGCCAGACCTACCGCGAATCGCGCGCCTACCGGCCGGGAAACCGGGCGGTGGTGGCTGATCTGCCGTGGGGACGCCTCGGCCTGAGCATCTGCTATGACCTGCGTTTTCCCTATCTCTACCGGGCGCTGGCCCATGGCGGTGCCGACTTCCTGAGCGTGCCGGCGGCCTTTACGCGCTATACCGGGCAGGCCCACTGGCACGTGCTGCTGCGGGCGCGGGCGATCGAGAACGGGTGTTTCGTATTTGCGCCGGCCCAGTGCGGGACCCATGCCGATGGCCGCGAAACCTACGGCCATTCCCTGATCGTCGCACCGTGGGGAGAGGTGCTGGCCGACGGCGGCAAGGCACCGGGCATCACGGTGGCCAGAATCGATCCCGCCCAGGTTGCCGAGGCGCGGGCGATGATCCCGGCGCTCACCCACGATCGCACCTTCACCGGTCCCGAGACGCAACCGCTGCGTGCCGCCGGTGAGTGAGGGGCCGGGCGTTGCCGTCCGGGGCTGCTACGGGCCCGTTTCGTTGACGGCGCAAATCCGCTGCACCGCTGCCGGGCGCGGCGTGGTGACGTCCAGGTCCTCGTAGGCGAGAATGCGCAGGCGCCCGTAAACCGCGTCCAGAAGCTCCCCCGGTCCGACCAGATGGTCCGGGTTGCGGGGGCGGCCATAACGTTCGTTGCCCTTGGCGAAGGTCTCGTAGATGAAGGCGCCGCCCGGTACCACGGCGCCGACCAGGGCCGGCAGCAGCGGCCGGTACAGGTAGTTGGTGACCACCACGCCGGCGAAGTGCCGCCCGGCAACCGGGAACGGGGCGCCGCCTTCCAGATCCGCCTCGATGATCTCGAGACCAGGGTGCCCGGTCAGATCGGCCACGCCGGAGGTGTCGATATCGATGGCGGTCACCGGGTGGCCGCGCTCCAGAAACAGGCGGGTATGGCGGCCCGGCCCGCAGGCCAGGTCGAGAACCCGGCCGCCGGCGGGAATACGCCCGGCAAAGCGCAGCACCCAGGGTGACGGCGCCACCATGCATGGATGCCCTTTCGGGCACGTGCCGGGGGCCGGCGGTTTGCCGGTCGCGTCCTGTTTCGTGCTCTCCATCGCCCCGAAATTCCTGCCCAGCCGTGGGGTATACGTCTAACCCATTGCTGGGGCGCGATAAAGGTCTTGCCGCCTCGTCTCGGGCATACCATGTTATATTAGGATTTTCGCTTCCGGACCGCATCGCGGTCCAGCTCCGAAATCGAACGTGCCGTCATGATCGTATACGACCTCAAATGCCGAAAAGGCCATGTCTTCGAGGCTTGGTTCCGCGACAGCGCCGCCTATGACGAGCAGGCGGCGGCGGGCAAGGTCGTATGCCCGATGTGCGGCTCGAAAAAGGTCGAAAAGGCTCCGATGGCGCCGCGCGTGGCCAGAAGCCGCGGCGACGAGGCGCAGGCGTCGCCGGAAACCAGGGCCATGCAGGAGGCCATCCAGGCGTTGCGGCGCAAGATCGAACAGGATTTCGATTACGTGGGGCCGCGCTTTGCCGAGGAAGCGCGGCGCATCCACTACGGCGAAACCGACGCCCACAACATCTACGGCGAAGCGACGGACGAAGAGGCCGCCGCCCTCAGCGAGGAAGGCATCGAGTTCGCCCGCATTCCGTGGCCGGTGCGCCACGACTCCTGATCCCGACGCGTAACCCCGGTTGCAAATGCCTAATTCCGGCTTTCCGCCGTCGCCGTCGTCGCGGGCGGTGTCGCGCTCGCAAAGACCATGTAGTTGACGTCGAGATCGCGGCCGAGGTTCCAGGTGTCGCTGAGCGGGTTGTAGGTGACGCCGACGATTTCCTCCACCGACAGACCGGCGCGGCGCAGCATTTCCACCAGTTCCGAAGGACGCACGAAGCGCCGCCAGTCATGGGTGCCGCGGGGCAGCCAGCGCAGGACGTATTCCGCCCCGACGATGGCGAACAGGAATGATTTCGCGGTGCGGTTCAAGGTTGCGGCAAACAGGACGCCGCCGGGGCGCACCAGTGCGGCGCAGGTGGCCACGAAGGCGGGCAGGTCGGCGACGTGCTCGACGATTTCCATGGCCAGCACGATGTCGAACCGGGCTTTGAGGCGGGTCAGATCCTCGGCCACGGCGTGGCGATAGTCGATGCTCAGTCCCGATTCGACGGCATGGGCCCGGGCGACGGCGACATTGCGTTCGGCGGCATCGACCCCGATCACCCGGGCGCCGAGGCGGGCCAGCGGCTCGCACAACAGGCCGCCACCGCAACCGATATCGAGAACCTTGAGCCCTTCCAGGGATCGCCGGGCCGTGGGGTCGCGCCCGAAGTGAGCGGCCGCGCGGTCGCGAATGAAGCGCAGGCGCACGGGGTTGAGCCGGTGCAGGGGGCGGAATTTTCCCTCCGGGTCCCACCACTGTTCGGCCAGGGCGGCGAATTTCGCGACTTCGTCGGGATCGACGCTGTGCG
>RFLL01000248.1 GCA_003693905.1 Alphaproteobacteria bacterium | reverse complement strand
CTCTTAACCCTCGCGTCGGCGTCGGCCCTTCGTGGAATCGTCAATGGCTTTCGCGCGGCACGGCGGCACCGCTGGCACCGACCAGAAAGTCGAGATCGCAGCCCTTGTCGGCCTGCATCACGTGGTGGTGGTAAAGGTGCGCATAGCCGCGCGGCGGCGGTGCGACCGCTGGCTGCCAGGCGGCGCGGCGCCGCGTCAGCTCGGCCTCGGGCACGTCGAGATGCAGCCGCCGCGCGGCGACATCGAGCTCGATCATGTCGCCGTCGCGCACCAGGGCGAGCGGGCCGCCAACGGCGGCTTCGGGGGCCACGTGCAGGACCACCGTCCCGTAGGCCGTACCGCTCATGCGGGCATCGGAAATCCGCACCATGTCGGTGATTCCCTTTCTCAGGATCTTTTTCGGCAATGCCATGTTGCCGACCTCGGCCATGCCCGGATACCCCCTGGGACCGCAGTTCTTCAGCACCATAATGCAGGTTTCGTCGATGTCGAGCGCGGGATCGTCGATACGCGCCTTGTAGTGGTCGATGTCCTCGAACACGACTGCACGACCGCGATGGCGCATCAATGCCGGGCTCGCCGCCGACGGTTTGAGGATGGCGCCGTCGGGGGCCAGATTGCCACGCAGAACGGCGATGCCGCCGTGCTGCTTGAACGGAGCGTCAATGCCGTGAATGACCTCGCGATTCCAGCACGGCGCATCGGCGCAGTTGTCCCAGAGCGTGCGGCCGTTGACGGTGAGCGCGTCCTTGTGCAGCAGGCCCGCCTGACCGAGCTCGCGGATGACCGCCGGCAGGCCTCCGGCATAGTAGAAATCTTCCATCAGGAACCGGCCCGAGGGCATCAGATCGACGAGACACGGGACTTCGTGACCGATGCGATCCCAGTCGTCGAGAGTGAGCTCAACGCCGATGCGTCCGGCCAGCGCCAGCAGATGAATGACCGCATTGGTCGAGCCGCCGATGGCGCCGTTGACCCGGATCGCGTTCTCGAAGGCCGCGCGCGTCAGAATCTTCGACATGCGCAAATCCTCGCGCACCATCTCGACGATGCGCCGTCCGGCCATGTGGGCGAGGACGTAGCGTCGCGAATCGACGGCCGGGATGGCGGCGTTGCTGGGCAGGCCCATGCCCAGTGCCTCGACCATGCTGGCCATCGTCGAAGCGGTGCCCATGGTCATGCAGTGGCCGGCCGAACGCGACATGCACGATTCGGCCTCCATGAAATCCTGTAACGACATCTCGCCGGCGCGCACCATGGCATCGAACTTCCAGACATGCGTGCCGGAGCCGATCACTTCGCCGCGAAAGCGCCCGTTGAGCATCGGTCCGCCGGAGATCGCCAGGGTCGGCAGATCGCAGCTTGCCGCGCCCATCAGCAGCGCCGGCGTCGTCTTGTCGCAACCGACCAGCAGAATCACGCCGTCGATGGGATTGGCGCGGATCGACTCCTCAACGTCCATGCTGACCAGATTGCGAAACATCATCGTCGTCGGGCGCATCAACGTTTCGCCCAGCGACATGACCGGAAATTCGAGCGGGAATCCGCCGGCCTCGTAGACGCCGCGTTTGACCCGTTCGGCGATGGTGCGGAAGTGGGCGTTGCACGGCGTCAGCTCCGACCACGTGTTGCAGATGCCGATGACCGGCCGGCCGTCGAACAGATGATGCGGCAGGCCCTGATTCTTCATCCAGCTGCGATGGTGGAAGCCATCCTTGTCCAGTTTGCCGAACCATTCGTGGCTGCGGGTCTTGCGGGGAGTGTCGGCCATGACGCGGGTGTCTCCTGCGGGCGCGTGCGGCGCGTAAAGTTGATGGACGGTGTGCGCGAAGGGGGCTCCGCCCCTGCCGAGGCGGCCATGCTAGGGCATTCCGAGGGGCTGTGAAATAGCCGGACGAGCCGCGCCTTCGCGAGCCCCGACGGCACCGCGCAGGGGCATGTCCGGTGACGTCGGCTCGGGCCGGATATGCGACAAAGGGCAGGAAAGGGGTGTCGGAGATGATTACATATACATGCGTGCGGAAAAGTGGGGCATGGTCTGCACCGTGTTGATATGGATTGATTTTATTCCGATGGGCCTGTCGCTGGTGTTTACATTCCCGGATCCTGGCCGCTCGCGCGGGCGCCGGACGGGGCCGTTAACCCTCTGATAACCGGGCGAAGACTCGATATGGTGCAGGATTTGCATCAGGACTGGTGCCAATGACCAGACGTTTGTCCGGCGCCGCCCGGCGCCGGAGTGCTGGGTTCGACCGTTGGCAAGCAGCGTCGTCGTGCCGTTATGAAAGGCACGACCTCTTCGTTTACCTGGGGCCGGTGGATCTTTCTCCGGCCCCGATTTTTGAGGTTTCCCTGTCCGTCGGGTGCAAGACGCGATCCGCGATGATCCGATAAAAAGCCGGCTCAGGGAGCGGCCGCCTCCACCGCCCGCATCGCCTCTTCGCGGATGTGGGCCAGGATGCTGCGTTTGAGGGCGGTAAAGGCCGGCGAGGTAAGCACGTCGAAGGTGCGCGGACGCGGAATGTCGACCGGGATCTCTTCGCGGATGCGCCCGGGACGCGCCGTCATGACATGGACGCGGTCGCCCAGAAACAGGGCCTCGTCGATGTCGTGGGTGATGAACAGGACCGTTTTGTGGTTGTGTTCCCATACGTCGAGCAGCAGTTCCTGCATCAGGGCGCGGGTCTGACTGTCGAGCGCCCCGAACGGCTCGTCCATCAGCAGCACCTTGGGATCGTTGGCCAGCGCTCGGGCCAGGGCCACGCGCTGACGCATGCCACCGGACAACTGGGCCGGATAGGCGTCTTCGAATCCTTTGAGGCCGACCTGTTCGATAAAGTGCGCCGCGATTTCAGCCCGCTCCGCCGCCGAGACGCCGGCGATACGCAGACCGAATTCGACGTTGCGTCGCACCGTCAGCCAGGGAAACAGGGTGTAGGATTGGAACACCATGCCGCGGTCGCGCGAGGGGCCGGTAATCGGCTGACCGTCGAGCCGGATCATTCCGGCGCTCGGCTGCTCGAGACCGGCAACGAGGCGCAGCAGGGTCGATTTGCCGCACCCGGACGGCCCGACGATGACCGAAAATTCGCGATCGGCAACCTCGAGGCAGATATGCTCCAGCGCCGTCACCTCGCCGCCGCGGCGCAGGGCAAAGCGCATGGAAACGTCGTCTATGACAAGACTGGCCATTGCGTTCCGGGCCCCTGGGTCTAGGTTCGCGCCGCCCACGGCAGCAGCCACGCCCGCAGCGCCTTCATCACCTGGTCGGTGATCAGACCGAGCAGGCCGATAACCAGAATGCCGAGGAAGATCATGTCGGTGAACAGGCCGCGCATGGAATTGAGGATCATGTAGCCGAGGCCACTGTTGGCGGCCACCAGTTCGGCCACCACCAGATAGGTCCAGGCCCAGCCCATGGTCACCCGCAGGGTATCCATGACGCCGGGCAGGGTGGCCGGGATCAGCACCTGGGTGATGACGTGACGGCGTTTGGCGCCGAGCGTATAGGAACAGTCGACGAGATCACGCGATACGCCGGCGGAGACATCGGCGATCAGGATCACCTGCTGGAAGAACGTGCCCAGAAAGATGACCGCAATCTTTTGTTCGATGCCGATGCCGATCCACAGAATAAGCAGAGGGATCAAGGCGCTGACCGGCAGATAGCGGACGAAACCGGTGATCGGCTCGACCGCGGCCTCGACGATCTTGAAGCTGCCCATCATGATGCCGAGCGGCACCGCCAGCACCGATGCGAGGATGAAACCCGACAGAATCACCGTCACGCTGGACCAGGCGTGGTGCAGCAGCGATCCGTCGGCCAGCGTCACCCATGCCGCATGCAGGACCGCGCCCGGCGTCGGCAGGAAATCGGGCCGCACCAGGCCGCCGTAGGACAGAAGCGACCACGCGGCGAAGACCGAGATCGCCGTCAGGGCCGACGTCGTCGCGTAGACCCGCCCGGGAATCTCGGTCTTCGGTGCGAAATAGGAAGCCACGCGCGACGCGATGCGGGCACGGCGCGCGCCGCTTCCTTCGTTGGCGGCGTGGCTCACCACCTTGCTGCACATCGCGGATTCACACGTTGCGTTATTGTGCGACAGCCACGAAGCTGACCAGGTCCTCCGGCGTCACCTTGACCTGCAACTTGCCGAAGCCCGACCAGATGTCGATGGCGTTCTGCAACGTCGTTCGCAGACCGCCCAGCTTGCCCGGTTTGCCGAAGAAGGCCTCGTTCTCGGTTTTGCCGTAGTAGGAAATTCCGCTCAGGGTTTCGGCAAAGACCTTCGGGTCCTTGAGCCAGCCGCCGACGCCCTTGGCCATTATCTCGTAGGATTCGTCCGGGTTGCTCTTGACGAAATCGACGGCACGCACCCAGGCACGGTAGATTGCCTTGATTTCCTCGGCGCGTGCTTTCAGCACGTTCTCCGGGACCACGACGACATCGGTGATCAGGCCCGGTGACATGCTGCTGTCATGCAGCAGATGGCCGTGGGGCGACTGTTTGCCGCGGGTCAGCCACGGTTCCCAGGTGACGGCGGCATCGACCCGGCCGGTCACGAAGGCGCTGCCGGCGTCGCCGGCCGTCATGTTGACGACCTCGATGTCGGATTCGCTGAGCCCGGCCTGTTTCAGCAGCACGTTGATATAGAACTGCGACACCGACCCCTCGGTGAAGGCGACCTTCTTGCCTTTCAGATCGGCGATGGTCTTGATCGACTTGTCGGCGACGACGCCGTCGCCGCCCTTGGAATCGTCGAGGGCGAAGACATAGCGATATTTCGGCCCGCCCGGTTTGAGGTAGAGCAGCACGGTATCGACCGTGGTTGCCAGAGCGTCGATTCGTCCGGCGGCCAGCGCTGCGAAACGGATCTTGACGTCCTCCATGTTGACCAGCTCGACATCGACGCCTTCTTCCTTGAAGTAGCCCTTGTCGCGGGCGATGAACAGTGGCCCGTAGCCGACCCAGGTCGAATGGGCGAGCTTGAACGGCTTGGCCACGACCGGTGTGGTGAGTGCGCCAAGGGTGATCACCGCGGCCAGCGCCGCGGACAGAATGGTCAACTTGCGCATGATTTCTGCCTCCTCCCTCTTCATTATGTGTGGCGTGGGAATATCCAGACGGTCCGCCGTCGGATCGCCCGCACCTGTTCGTAAACTGCTATCTCATGCCCGATTCATGTCCGTGTCCGCTCGTCATCGGCCTCCGGCGCGATACGCCCGCGACGTCGCGCCACCGCGTCGGCCAGCACGCACAGAATTTCGAACATCATGGTTGCCCCGACGAGTGCGGTATTGCCGGTTGGATCGAACGGCGGCGCCACTTCGACCACGTCGGCACCGACGAGATCGAGTCCCTGCAGGCCGCGGATCATCTTCTGCGCTTCGAAGGTGGTGAAGCCGCCGATCTCCGGCGTGCCGGTGCCCGGCGCATAGACCGGGTCGAGGCCGTCGACGTCGAAGCTGACATAGGTCGGCCCGTCGCCGACCACGCGCCGCGCCTCGGTGATCACCGCATCGACCCCCATTTCATAGAATTCGTCGATGTCGATGACCCGGATGCCCTGCTCGCGCCCCCAGTCGTTGTCACCGTCGGCATAGAGCGCGCCACGAATGCCGATCTGCACCGTGCGCCTGGGATCGAGCAGCCCTTCCTCGATGGCGCGGCGGAACGGCGTGCCGTGGGTGTACTTGCTGTCGCCGAAGTAGCGGTCCCAGGTGTCGGTATGGGCATCGAAGTGGACCATGCCGACCGGGCGGTCCCTGGCGATGGCGCGCATAATCGGCAGCGTGATGAGGTGATCGCCACCGGCCGCCAGCGGGACCGTACCGGCGGCGTGGACTCGGGCAAAAAACGTCTCGATCCGCGCCAGGGTGTCCTCGAGCACGATCGGGTTGACGGGAACGTCGCCAAGGTCGGCGCAGCGGCACAGATCGAACGGCTTGATCCGGCTGCGGTGATGAACGTTGCGCACCATGGTCGACAGGTCGCGGATCTGGCGCGGGCCGTGGCGCGCGCCGGGCCGGTTGGTCGTGCCGCCGTCCCACGGCACCCCGATCAGACCGATCTCGACGCCGTCCGGGTCGCTGACGTGGGGCAGGCGCATGAATGTCGCGATACCGGAAAAGCGCGGCATCACGTTGCCGGACACCGGTTTGAACGAGTGCGGCTGCTCTGCCATTCCCTGCCCCCTTTCCCGACCCGCACCGCTCGGCGTCAGGCCGTGACCGTTCGTATTCGACCGTCAGGATTTCAAGCACTTATCATTGCCCGAGCCGTCGCCAATGGCAAGAAATCCACGCCGGGCCCGGGGGGAGGAGATAAGGAAAGGGAAAGAGACGGCGGCTGCGGCAGCCGGTTGCACGAAGGGAAGCGGGATTTCAATGATGGAACCCCGCCCCTGTTGTCGGAAGACCCGTTCTGTGCGTGAGATTCGTGGGTCGTGCGCGTGTGCGCTTCGCGTGTCTCAGG
>RFLL01000247.1 GCA_003693905.1 Alphaproteobacteria bacterium | reverse complement strand
TTGCTGGATCTGGCCGCAGGGCCGCCGCCCGCCGCCGCCACTGGAGAACACTCATGAGCGATCGCGACGAGGACGACATCAATCGTCGTGCCAACGAAAAGGCGCGCAAGCGCAAGGCTGCACGCGACAGGATCCTGGCCACCAAGACGATCGAGAAGGGGTTGCTGATCGTCCACACCGGCAAGGGCAAAGGCAAATCGACGGCTGCCTTCGGCCTGGTGCTACGGGCGCTGGGTAACGGCCTGCGCGTCGGCGTCGTGCAGTTCGTCAAAGGCAAGTGGCAGACCGGCGAGCGGGCGATCCTGGAACGATTCCCCGATCAGGTGGACATGCGCGTCTCCGGCGAAGGGTTTACCTGGGACACGCAGGACCGCGCCCGCGACATCCGTGCCGCCGAGGCCGGCTGGGCGGCGGCGTGCGAGATGATCGAAGCCGCCCGTGAAAAGCCGCCGCGCTACGATCTGATCGTGCTCGACGAGCTCAACATCGTGCTCCGCTACGATTACCTGCCGTTGGACGAGGTCGTGGCGACACTGCGCGCACGCCCGCCCGATCTTCACGTCGTCGTCACCGGGCGCAACGCCAAGCCGGCACTGATCGAGGCTGCCGATCTGGTCACCGAGATGACCGAAATCAAACATCCGTTCCGGACCGGGGTGAAGGCGCAGAAGGGTATCGAGTTCTGATGCGCGGCGCCGCGCTCATGCTGCAAGGCACGGGCTCAGACGTCGGCAAGTCGCTGCTGGTCGCCGGGCTGGCGCGCGCCTATGCGCGCCGCGGCTTGGCGGTGCGGCCGTTCAAACCGCAGAACATGTCCAACAACGCCGCGGTGACCGCCGAGGGCGGCGAAATCGGCCGTGCTCAGGCGCTTCAGGCGCGCGCCTGCGGGGTTGCGCCCTGTGTCGACATGAACCCGGTTCTGCTCAAGCCGCAAAGTGAAACCGGTGCCCAGGTGATCGTGCGGGGGCGCATGCGCGGCACCGCGGCGGCCCGGGCTTATCAGAATCTGAAAGCCGAGCTGCTGCCGGCGGTGCTCGAAAGCTTTGCGCGGCTGGCCGCGGCGGCCGATCTTGTCCTGGTTGAAGGGGCCGGCAGCCCGGCGGAGGTGAATCTGCGCGCCGGCGACATCGCCAACATGGGCTTTGCCGAGGCCGCCGACGTACCGGTGGTCCTGGTCGGCGACATCGACCGCGGCGGCGTCATCGCCAGTATCGTCGGCACCTGGACTCTGCTCGCGCCGGCGGAACGGGCGCGCCTGGCCGGGGTCATCATCAACAAGTTCCGCGGCGACAAGACGCTGTTCGACGATGGCTTGGCCGCAATTGCCGCCGCCACCGGTCTGCGCGCGTTCGGTGTGGTGCCGTTCTTTCCCGAGGCCGCCCACCTGCCGGCGGAAGATGCGCTGGCTCTCGACCGGGCGCAGACGTCGCGATCGAAAACGGTGCGTGCGATCAGGGTCGCGGTGCCGCATCTGGCACGCATCGCCAATTTCGACGATCTCGATCCGCTGCGCGCGGAACCCGACGTGATCGTGTCGTTCATCGCCCCCGGCACCGCGATCCCCGGTGATACCGATCTCATCGTCCTGCCCGGGTCGAAGGCCACGCGCGCCGACCTTGCGTTTCTGCGCGCCCAGGGGTGGGACATCGACATCGCCGCCCACGTGCGCCGCGGCGGCTGGGTCGTGGGGCTGTGCGGCGGCTATCAGATGCTGGGCCGGCGCATCGACGATCCGGCCGGGATCGAAGGACCGGCCGGCAGCAGCGATGGTCTCGGCCTGCTCGATCTCGCGACCGAATTGACCGGCGACAAGACGCTGCGGGCCGTGAGCGGCGTCGATCTGGCCACCGGCGCCGATGTGCGCGGTTACGAGATGCACGTCGGGCGTACGCACGGGCCCGGGCTGGCCCGTCCGATGCTGCGCTTCGGCGCGCGCACCGACGGAGCAGTTGCTCCCGACGGGCGGGTGATGGGGTGCTATCTGCACGGCCTGTTCGCGGCCGACGGGTTTCGCCATGCCTTCCTGTCGCGACTGCGCACCCGCGAGGCCGGGTCACTTGCCTATGAGGCGATGATCGAAGCCACCCTCGACCGCCTCGCCGATCATCTGGAAGCGCACCTCGACCTCGACGGCCTGTACGCGGCCGCGCGCCCGGCGGGCACAAGCGGGATCGAAAGCGGGATCGGCTGAAAAAAAGAGGGGTTCAGCGACCGGTGGACAGTCCGCGGTGAGCGGACAGGCGGCCTTCGGGAAAGCGCCGGCGATGGGTCACCATCCGCGCATGTAGCTCGGCAATCGTGTTGCTTCCGGTCTTCACGAACAGGAACGGCAGCAGACCGTGAATCAGGCACGCCAGCCCGGCCAGGATCATGCGTGTTCCGAACGCGGTGGCGATGCCCAGATGCTCGGCATAGGTCTCGTCGACGCTGGCCGGATGATCGGTGAACAGTCTGTGCAGCGGCATTGTTCCGGGCTCCTCCGCGGGTCGGGGGCAGGATGGCGATCACGATGAATGGGCGGAACGATAGCGCGGAAACGGCGAAAATTGTTTCTAAATATTCCTAATTTTTGGTTTATAAATAGAAAAATATTTCATCATATACTGCGTATTGGTATGATATTATCATGGATAAAGTGGATCTGAGAATTCTCGATCTTCTGCAACGCGACGCCACGCTGTCGGTGGCCGAAATCGCCGAACGGGTCGGTCTGTCGACCACGCCGTGCTGGCGGCGGATTCAGAATCTGGAAAAGGCCGGCATCATCCGTGCCCGGGTGGCCCTGCTCGACCCTGCGAAGCTCAACGTCGGAGTGACCGTGTTCGTGCGCCTGCGCACCAGCCGTCACGATTACGAATGGCTGGATAGCTTCGCCAAGGCGGTGGCCGAAATGGACGAGGTGGTCGAGTTCTACCGCATGAGCGGAGATATCGATTACCTGTTGCGCATCGTGGTGCCGGATATCGCCAGCTACGATGCGGTCTACAAGCGGCTCATCAAGGCGGCCGCGTTCACCGACGTCAGCTCCAGCTTCGCGCTTGAGGAGATCAAGTATACGACGGCCCTGCCGCTGCGCTACGCGAGGTAGGAGGAAAGAACGGCGCTCACGCCGACGCCGGCAAACAGAATCGCGTTGGCGACCAGATAGAGCCGCAGCGCCCGACGCAGATCGGCGACCGTCAGTTCGGCCCGACCGTCGCCCATCCAGCGGTCGTCGAAAAGACGCCCGCCGTAGCGCCGCGGACCGGCCAGCGCAAGGCCGAGCGCGCCGGCCAGGGCCGCCTCGGGCCAGCCGGCGTTGGGTGAGCGGTGATGCGGGGCGTCACGGCGCATCGCGCGCCAGGCTCCGGCGGCGCATGCCCCGGGCAGGAGCGTGGCGGCGCCGGCCAGCAGCAGGCCGCTCAGGCGCGCCGGAATCCAGTTGCAGGCATCGTCGAGGCGGGCGGCGAACGCGCCGAAGGCGGCGAAGCGTTCGCTGCGGTGCCCGATCATGCTGTCGAGGGTGTTGAGCGCCTTGTAGGCGGCCAGACCGCCGAGACCGAACAGGGCAAACCAGAACACCGGCGCCACGACCCCGTCGGAGAAGTTCTCGGCCAGGCTTTCGGCGCCGGCGCGCGCGACCCCGGGCGTATCCAGGCTTTCGGGGTCGCGACCGACGATGTGGGCGACGGCGGCGCGGCCGTGGTCGAGGCTGCGCGCCAGCCCCGCCGCCACCGCCGCGACGTGATCGTAGAGCCCGCGTCCGGCCAGCAGCACGGCGGCCAGGGCCGCCTCGATCGCCCAGCCGCCGCTCAGCGCAAGGGTGGCGCGTTCCAGCGCGAACCCGCCGAGCCCGGCTCCGGCCACTGCCGCCACCGTCAGCCAGATGCCGCGCCGGCGTTGGACCGCAGGCGACAGATGGGGGCGGTTGAGATGTGCTTCGAGGCGCGCGATCAGGCCTCCGAACGCCGCCACCGGATGCGGCACGGCGCGGTAAAGCCAGCGCGGGTCGCCTATGGCGGTGTCGAGGAGGAGTGCGGCGAGCAGGATGATCCATGGCCCGCCGCTGTCCGCAGGCCAGGTCAGCAGCATGGGGCCGAAGCTTCACTGCGCCCGGCCGTGCGGTCAACTGTCGGCGTGAAGCTCACGTGCGCCTTGCCACGCAGGGCGGGCAGAGGATAATCCCGCGAGAAACGGGGGCAGGAGGCAAGGGCATGGACGAGACGATCGGCGTCATGGTCTGCGGCCACGGCAGCCGCGACGTGGATGCGATCCGCGAATTCGAGGCGGTGGCCAAAGGCATCAGGGCGCGCCTGCCGCACTACGACGTCGAAAGCGGGTTTCTGGAATTCGCCCGGCCGGTCATTCGCGACGGGCTGGACAAGCTGCGAGCGCGCGGGGTGAGGCGCATCCTGGCGGTGCCCGGCATGCTGTTCGCGGCCGGACACGCCAAGAACGACATCCCCTCCGTCCTCAATACCTATCAGGCGCAGATCCCCGGCCTGCGCATCGATTATGCGCGTGAACTGGGGATCGACGACAAGCTGCTGCGGGCCGCCGGTGCACGGATCGCCGCTGCGCTCGAAGGTGCCGGCGATCACATCGACCGCCACGAGACGCTACTCATGGTGGTCGGGCGCGGGGCCTCCGACCCCGACGCCAACTCCAACGTCGCCAAAGTCATGCGCCTGCTGTGGGAAGGCTTCGGCTTCGGCTGGGGCGAGACCGCCTATTCCGGTGTCACTTTCCCGCTGGTGGCCCCGGCGCTGGAGCACGCGGCCCGGCTCGGCTACCGGCGTATCGTCGTCTTTCCCTACTTCCTGTTCACCGGGGTCCTGGTCAAGCGCATCTACGACCACACCGACGCGGTGGCGGCGCGCCATCCGGAAATCGAGTTCGTCAAGGCCTCGTACCTGCGCGATCATCCGCTGGTCCTCGATGCCTTTGCCGAACGGGTGGAGGAGATCCTGACCGGCGCCAACGTCATGAACTGCAAGCTGTGCAAGTACCGGACTCGGATTCTGGGTTTCGAGGCCGAGGTCGGGCAGCCTCAGGAAAGCCATCACCATCACGTCGAAGGAATCGGCACGGGCGACGGTCACGATCATCACCATGACCACCATCACCACGACCATCACCCCCATCATCATCCCCCGTACCCTCATGCCGACCACCCCCTCGGCCCGCGCACCCTGAAACGGGAGCGCGGCTGACCGCCGCCCGGTGTTCGCGATGAGCGATTCGCTGCCGCCCTATGTACGTGATCCCGAGGAGATCACCCGCCGCTCGTTCGCGCTGGTGCGTACGGCGTGCGATCTGTCGGCGCTGGATGCCGGTTCGGCGGAGATCGCGGTGCGCCTGGTGCACGCCTGCGGCATGCCCGACATCGTTGCCGATCTGGCCTGGGGCGGCGACGTGGCGACGGCGGGCCGCGCGGCGTTGCGGGCCGGGGCGCCGATCCTGGTCGATGCGCGCATGGTGGCCGAAGGGGTGACGCGCGCCCGGCTGCCGGCGGACAACGCGCTTGTATGTCCGATTGTGCAGCCCGAGGTGGCGGTGCGCGCCCGGGCGCAGCGCATTACCCGCTCGGCGGCGGCCGTCGATCTGTGGCGCCCCTGTCTCGACGGGGCGGTGGTGGCCATCGGCAACGCCCCGACAGCCTTGTTCCGTCTGCTTGAAATCCTGGCCGAGGGGGCACCGCGGCCGGCCGCGATTCTGGCCTTTCCGGTCGGCTTCGTCGGCGCGGCCGAATCCAAGCAGGCGCTGATCGATGCCGGCCTGGGGGTGCCCTACGTCACTCTGCGCGGCCGGCGCGGCGGCAGCGCCCTGGCCGCCGCCGCCCTCAATGCGCTGGCACGGGGTGGGCCATGACGGCGCCGGCACCGTGGCTGGCCGTGGTCGGCGTCGGCGAGGACGGGCTGACCGGCCTGTCGGCGACGGCGCGGGCACTGGTCGAGGGTGCGGAAATCCTGATCGGCGGCGCACGCCACCTGGCGATGGTGCCCGAGGACGGCCGCCCGCGTCGGGTGTGGCCGAGCCCGCTGGATGCGCTGGTGCGCGAGATCGTGGCCTTGCGCGGCCGACGGGTATGCGTGCTGGCGACCGGCGACCCCATGCACTACGGCATCGGCGTGACGCTGGCGCGTCACATTCCCATCGACGAAATGGTGATCGTGCCGGCGCCTTCGGCCTTCAGCTTGGCCTGTGCGCGGCTCGGCTGGAGCATGGGCACGGTCGAGACGCTGAGCCTGCATGGCCGTCCGATCGAGCTGCTGCACGCGGTGATCGAGCCGGGCGCACGGGTGATCGCGCTCAGCCATGATCGCACGACGCCGGGGCGCATCGCCGCGCTGCTGAGCGCCTGCGACTATGGCGACAGCCGGCTGGTCGTGTTGCAGCACATGGGCGGGGCCGCCGAACGGCGGCTCGAGGGCACCGCTGCGGCCTGGGACATCGACGCGGCGAGCATTGCCGACTTCAATACCGTAGCCATCGAGTGCGTGGCCGCACCGGATGCGCGCGTGCCGGCCCGCGGTCCCGGCCTGCCCGATACGGCGTTTCGCCACGACGGGCAGCTCACCAAGCGCGAAGTGCGCGCCGTGACCCTGGCCGCGCTGGCGCCGGTGGCCGGCGAGCTGTTGTGGGATGTCGGGGCCGGCTGCGGTTCGGTGGCGATCGAATGGCTGCGCGCCCGGGCGCGCACGCGTGCCGTGGCGATCGAGCGCGACGGCGAACGTGCTGCGCTGATCGCCGCCAATGCCGCGTCCCTGGGCACGCCGCATCTGGCGATCGTGCCCGGTACCGCGCCTGCGGCCCTGGCCGGCCTCGAAGCGCCGGATGCGGTCTTCATCGGTGGCGGCACCTCGCAGCCGGGGTTGATCGAGGCGTGCTGGGAGGCGCTGCGCCCGGGTGGACGGCTGGTCGCCAACGCGGTCACCGTGGAAGGGGAACGGGCGCTGTTCGCGTGGCACGCCGCCCACGGCGGCGATCTGGTGCGTGTGGCGGTGGCCCGCGCCGGGCCAGTGGGATCGTTCAGCGCCTGGCGGGCGCTGCGCCCGGTGACGCAGCTATGCGTGCGCAAACCCATGGGGGCGACCTCATGAGCGGCACTCTCTACGGTCTCGGTGTCGGCCCCGGCGATCCCGAGTTGATGACGCTGAAGGCGCTGCGCCTGCTGCGTGCCGCGCCGGTGCTCGCCTATCCGGCGCCCGAGCACGGCGACAGTCTGGTGCGGCGCATCGTCGCGCCGCATCTGCCCGGCGGCCAGCACGAGGTGGCGATCCGCATGCCTCTGGTGGCGGAGCGTTTTCCGGCCCAGGCGGTCTATGACCGCGCGGCGCACGAACTGTCCGTGCATCTGCGCGCCGGACGCGACGTGGCCGCGCTGTGCGAGGGCGATCCGTTCTTCTATGGCTCGTTCATGTACTTGTTCGCTCGTCTGTCGGCGCAGTTTCCGGTCGAGGTGATCCCCGGCGTCTCCTCGCTCACGGCCTGCGCCGCGGCTCTGGGGGCGCCGCTGGTGGCGCGCAACGACGTGCTTGCGGTGATTCCGGCCCCGCTGCCCGAAGCGGCGCTGCGGGCACGTCTGGACGGCGTCGATGCGGCGGCGATCGTCAAGGTCGGGCAACACTTGGCCAAGGTGCGCCGGGTGCTCGCGGCCTGCGGCCTGATGGCCGAGGCGCGCTACGTCGAACACGCAACGATGGCTGATCAGCGCATCGTCCCGCTGGCGGCGGTGGCCGACGATGCGGCGCCCTATTTCTCGATGATCCTGGTTCACCGGCGCGGGGCGGCGTGGCGATGAGCGACGGGCCGCAACATGGGACGCAACAGGGGCGGGAAGCTCGGGGACCCGTGGTGGTCGTGCTCGGCCCGCGAGGGCTTGCGCTCGCCCGCCGTCTGGTGCCGCATCTGCCCGGTGCGCAGGTGCACGTCCGCAGCAGTCGCGTCGGAAGCGGCGATGCGACGTTCCACGATGTCGTGGCGCATCTGCAAAGCTTGTTCACCGCCGGGCGGCCGATCGTCGCCATATGTGCCGCCGGCATCGTGATCCGCGCCCTGACCCCGGTGCTGGCCGACAAGACGCGCGAGCCCCCGGTGGTCGCGGTGGCCGAGGACGGC
>RFLL01000246.1 GCA_003693905.1 Alphaproteobacteria bacterium | reverse complement strand
GCTTCGACGGCGCGCTCGACATCGGCCGCACCGGCGCTCTGCACCGTGCAGATGACCTCGCCGGTCGCCGGATTGACGGTCTCGAAACGATCCTCCGATTGGGCGTCGGCGTAACCGCCGTCGATGTAAAGGCGTTGCTCGGGCAGGTTGCGTAGCGTCGTCATCGTGTTTCGGTCCTTTGCAGGCCAGGCGATTGCGGCCGGGAGGCGAGCATACCGGTGCCGGCGGGGCGGGAACAACGCATCGGCGGCGCAAAGCCGCTGCCAAGCGACGCCCAGCGACAAG
Organism: Alphaproteobacteria bacterium; assembly: GCA_003693905.1. Classification (GTDB taxonomy): domain Bacteria; phylum Pseudomonadota; class Alphaproteobacteria; order Kiloniellales; family J153; genus J153. Next base: position 5,140 of record RFLL01000246.1, on the reverse strand, counting down.
CCGCGAGATCCAAAGCATGTTTTGACGTTGATCCGGGCGTCCGTTCGCCGTTCAATTCCCGCCCAGGAGCCGTCTTCACGGTCGCTGGCGTGGGCGGCTGTGCGGAGGCTTCGTCAGTGGCGGAATGTTCGTAGAACAACAACGATCACGGAGGCAAGAGGGATATGAGGGTCAAGACGGCGATCATGACGGTGGCGGCGCTGGCCACACTGGCGGCGCTGCCGGCCGGTGCGGCGCAGCAGGAGCCGGAATCGTGCAAGGTGGTGCGCTTTTCCGATGTCGGCTGGACCGATATCACCGCAACCACGGCGGCGACCTCGGTCGTGCTCGAAGCCTTGGGCTATCAGCCGAAGGCGCTGGTGCTGTCGGTTCCGGTCACCTATGCCAGCCTGAAGAACGGTGATATCGACGTGTTCCTGGGCAACTGGATGCCGACCATGGAAGGTGACTTGGCCCCCTACCGCGACGAGGGCTCGGTCGAGGTTCTGCCGAAGCCGAACCTGGAAGGGGCGAAATACACCCTCGCCGTGCCCAGAGCGACGGCGGAGAAGGGGCTGCGGGACTTCGCCGACATCGCGAAATTCAGGGACGAACTTGACGGCAAGATCTACGGCATCGAGCCGGGCAACGACGGCAACCGCCTGATCCAGCAGATGATCGACGAGAACGCCTTCGGTCTCAAAGGGTTCGAACTGGTGGAATCGTCCGAGCAGGGAATGCTGGCGCAGGTGGCCCGCGCGGTGCGCGACAAGAAGGATATCGTGTTCCTGGGCTGGGAGCCGCACCCGATGAACGCCAACTTCGACATGGTCTATCTCTCGGGCGGCGACGACTGGTTCGGTCCCAACTACGGCGGTGCCACGGTCTATACCAATACCCGCAAGGGCTATGTGAAGGAGTGCCCGAACGTCGGCCGCCTGTTGCAGAACCTGCAATTCACGCTGACCATGGAGAACGAGATCATGGGCGCCATTCTGGATGATGGCGAGGATCCGGAAAAGGCGGCCGCGGCGTGGTTGAAGAAGCATCCGGATATTCTCAACACGTGGCTCGACGGCGTGAAAACCCGCGACGGCGGCGACGGGCTGGCCGCGGTCAGGGCCGCGTTGGGGCTGTAGGCGCGCTCCCGTTTCGAGTACGGTTTTGCGGCCGGGCCCCGGCAAGGCGGGTCCGGCCGTGAATCGTTCTGTCGCCCGGAACAGCGCCCGGGACGACATGTGAAGCCCTGCCACGGGCGGGAGGAACCATGGACTGGCTGGTTGAAAACAAGATACCATTGGGCCGGGTCATCAAGACGTTCGTCAATTTTCTCAACGACAACGCGGCCTGGTTCTTCAACCTGATCTCCGGCGTGCTCGGCTTTCTGATCGAAGGGCTGATCGACGCCATGCAGTGGGTGCCGCCGCTGTTGCTCGTCGCCCTGTTTGCCGCCGGTGCGTGGTGGGTGCACCGGTCGTGGCGGATGGCGCTCGGCATCGCCTTGTCGCTGCTGCTCATCATCAATCTCGGGTACTGGGAGGAAACGATCGAGACGCTGGCACTGGTCGTCTTTGCGACCGCGCTGTGCATGGTGATCGGGGTGCCGATCGGCATCGCCGCGGCGCACCGTCCGTGGCTTTATACCGCGATCCGGCCGGTGCTGGACCTGATGCAGACGGTGCCGACCTTCGTCTACCTGATCCCGACCCTGATCCTGTTCGGTCTCGGCGTGGTGCCGGGGTTGATCTCGACCGTTATCTTTGCCATCCCGGCGCCGATCCGCCTCACCCACCTCGGCCTGTCGTCGGTTCCCAAACCGCTGATCGAGGCCGGCGAGGCGTTCGGGGCGACGCGTCGGCAACTGCTATGGAAGGTCGAACTGCCGCACGCCCTGCCGACGATCATGGCCGGTCTGACCCAGTGCATCATGCTGTCGCTGTCGATGGTCGTGATCGCCGCCCTGGTCGGTGCCGACGGTCTGGGCAAGCCGGTGGTGCGGGCGCTGAACACGGTCAACATCAGCATGGGCTTCGAGGCCGGGTTGGCCATCGTCATCGTCGCCATCCTTCTCGATCGCGTCTGCAAGCGCCCCGATGCGCCCGGCAAGAGACACTAGGGACATGAACACCGGGGACATGTCGGCAACGAGAACGGCGGCAGCGGCACCGGCCGTGCCGGCGGTCGAATTCCGCGACGTCGATGTCATCTTCGGCCGCGAAACCGCGCGGGCGCTGGCGCTGCTCGATCAGGGGGCGGAGCGGGCCGAAATTCTGGCCGAAACCGGGGCCGTGGTCGGTGTCGCCGGGGCCAGCCTGGCGATTGCCGAAGGTGAGATCTGCGTTCTGATGGGGCTGTCGGGGTCCGGCAAGTCGACGCTGCTGCGCTGCGTCAACGGGCTCAACCGGGTCACCCGGGGCCATGTCCTGGTCCGCGACGAGGCGGCGGCGGTCGATGTCGCGACCTGCGATGCGGCGACGCTGCGCCGACTGCGCATGAACCGGATCGCCATGGTGTTCCAGCAGTTCGCCCTGTTGCCGTGGCGCACGGTGGCGCAGAACGTCGGCTTTGGGCTCGAACTGCGCGGCCTCGACGGGGACGAGCGGGCGCGCATCGTCGAAGAGAAACTACGCTTGGTCGGCCTCGACCAGTGGCGGGACAAGTATGCGCACGAGCTCTCGGGCGGCATGCAGCAGCGCGTCGGTCTGGCCCGGGCGTTTGCGACCGACGCCGACATTCTGCTGATGGACGAGCCGTTCTCGGCTCTCGATCCGCTGATTCGGACCCGCTTGCAGGACGAGCTGCTGGCCCTGCAACGGCGGCTGCGCAAGACCATCATCTTTGTCAGCCACGACCTCGACGAGGCCCTCAAGCTCGGCAGCCACATCGCGATCATGGAGGACGGGCGGATCGTCCAGTACGGTCCGCCGGAAGAAATCGTCCTCAACCCCGTCAACGATTACGTGGCGGCGTTCGTGGCCCACATGAACCCGCTCAATGTCCTGACCGGCGCGGCCATCATGACGCCGGCCGACGAGTTGCGCCGCGACGGGAACGAGGTCCTGCTCGACCGCAAGGGGCGCATCCGCCTGCGCCTGGACGAGACCGGAGGGCCGCAGGCGGTCGCCTTCGACGACGGCTCGGGACGGCTGGTCACGGTCGATCCCGACGATCTCGATGCGGCCCTGACCGGGGTCGGGCGTCACGACGGCACGGTGTTCACCGCTCCGCCGACGGTGTCGATGCACGGCGCCATCAAGCTGCGCCAGGCCAGCGGCCGTCCCGTCATTCTGGTCGAGGACGGTCGATTCGTCGGCGTGTGCGGCGACGACGAGATCTATCGCGGCATTCTGCGTCAGAGCGAACTGGCGGCGACGGAACATGCATATTAGGGGCGTCCTGTTCGACAAGGACGGTACGCTGCTCGATTTCGCCGCCACCTGGGAGCCAGTCAATCGGATCGCGGCCCTGGCTGCGGCCGGCGGCGACGTGGCGCTGAGCGAGCGTCTGCTGGCCGCTGGCGGCTACGATCCGGCCAGCGGCCGCTTTGCCGCCGGTGACGTGCTCGCCGCCGGCAATACCCTCGAAATCGCCGCCGTGTGGCAACGGTATCTGCCGGGGCGGCGGCTCGACGAGCTTGCGGCCCTGATTGACCGGATATTCCAGGAACAAGGTCGCCGCCATGCGGTACCCGTGCCCGAACTTGTCCCCACCTTGCAGCACCTGAAGACGCGCGGGCTCAAGCTCGGCATCGCTACCAGCGACAGTCGTCAGGGCGTGGAGGCGACCTTGGGCGCCTTCGGGGTGCTCGACCTGTTCGATTTCCTCGCCGGCTACGACAGCGGCCACGGCGTCAAGCCCGAACCCGGCATGGTCCATGCCTTTTGCGAGGCCGTCGGCCTGCGTGTGAGCGAGATCGCCGTGGTCGGGGATACCTTTCACGATCTGGAGATGGGCCGCGCCGCCGGTGCCGGACTGGTGGTCGGGGTGTTGACCGGTACCGGTGAGCGCGCCGCCCTGGCCCCGCATGCCGATGTGGTCGTGGACAGCATCGCCGATCTGCCGGCTCTGCTCGACGGTACCTGCTAGCTTTTGACTCTTCAGGTGCGGCTGCGCCGGCGGCGTCGCGGGCCGCCACCGGCCGCGGTGGGCGGCGGTTCATTGCCGGCCCGTGCCGCGGCCCCGGCGGTGATCGGGCCAAGGTGCTGCGTCACCGTGTCCAGGTCCGGCACCGGCCCCGGCTCGTGCGTCTCCAGGGCGGTCCGCATGGCCCTGATGTGGTCCGGCGTGGTACCGCAGCAGCCGCCGATGATGCGTGCGCCGGCGTCGAAGGCAAGGCGCGCATAGTTGGCCATCAGCGCCGGCGTACCCTGATACTGCACTGCGCCGTCGACGAATTCCGGCACGCCGCAGTTGCTCTTGGCGACCAGAACGTCGCCGGGGCGTGCGGCCGCGCGCAGGCCGAGCAGGGCGACCATCAGGTCGGCCGCGCCGGTGCCGCAGTTGGCGCCGTAGGCGAGCGGGCGCGGCGACAGACCGTGCACGATGTCGGCGGCCCGGGCCGGCGTCACTCCCATCATCGTGCAGCCGTTGGTATCGAAGCTGAGGGTGCACACGATGGGCAGACCGGTTGCGCCCGCTCCGGCCACGGCGGCGCTCAATTCCTCGATCGAGGACACGGTTTCGATCCACAGGACGTCGACACCGCCCGCAGCCAGGGCCGTTGCCTGTTCGGCGAAGATGGCGGTGCCTTCGGCGATGCTGAGCGGGCCCAGCGGTTCGTAGAGATCGCCGGTCGGTCCCATCGAGCCGGCAACGACGACCGGGCGCCGGGCGGCGTCGGCAACCGCGCGTGCGATCCCGGCACCGGCCCGGTTGATCTCATCCACCCGGTTCTCGGCCCCGTGCAGTTTCAACCGGTTGCGCGTGCCACCGAAGGTGTTGGTCAGGATGATGTCCGAACCGGCGGCGACGAAGGCGGCGGCCAGGTCCCGGACCGGATCGGGGCGCTCCAGGTTCCACAGCTCGGGGGCATCGCCGCTGCGCAGGCCGGCGGCGAACAGATTGGTGCCGGTGGCCCCGTCGGCCAGCAGCCACCGGCGTTCGGCAAGAAGGCGAAGGAGCAGATCGGACATGGCGTCCAGGGTACGGCCCCACGTCTGTG
>RFLL01000001.1 GCA_003693905.1 Alphaproteobacteria bacterium | reverse complement strand
GCAGGTTGAGCAGCGACGGCGTCATGCCGGGGATCTGATAAAGCGGTGCGCCGCGGCGATTGCGGCTCGGCACCGAGCCGATCAGCCCGCGGGTGTAGGGATGCATCGGCCGGTCGAGCACGTCGTCGATCGGCCCCTGCTCGACCAGGCGCCCGGCATACATGACGCAGACCCGGTCGGCCAGCCCAGCCACCACCGTCAGGTCGTGCGTGATCCAGATCAGAGCGGTGCCGCGTTCGCGACACAGAATCTGCATCTGGTGCAGAATCTGGGCCTGAATGGTGACATCGAGCGCGGTCGTCGGTTCGTCGGCGATGATCAGATCGGGGTGATTGAGCAGGGCGATGGCGATCGCCACCCGCTGGCGCATGCCGCCGGAAAACTGATGCGGATAGGCCTTCAGGCGCTCGTCGGGCGACGGAATCCCGACCTGTCCCAGGACGTCGCGGGCGCGCTGACGCGCGGTTTCACGATCGACCCTTTCATGGGCCAGAACGGTTTCGACCATCTGGGTTTCGATGCGCAGCACCGGATTGAGGGTCATCATCGGATCCTGAAAGATCATGGCGATGCGATTGCCGCGCAGATGGCGCATCTGCTCCTCGTCGGCCAGCGCCAGATCCTGCCCTTTGAACAGGATGCGCCCGCCGACGATCCGCCCCGGCGGATCGACCAACCCGATGATTGAAAACCCGGTCACCGACTTGCCCGATCCGGATTCGCCGACCAGGCCGACGATTTCGGCCTGACCGACGGAGAAGCTGACCCCGTCGACCGCCTTGACCACGCCGGCCTTGGTGAAGAAATGCGTCTTCAGATCTTCGACCTGAAGGGTCGGGGCGGCATCACGTATCTCCGGCATCGTCGGTCCCCAGGCCCGGATTAGCGTTGCAGACGCGGGTTGAGAACATCGCGCAACTGATCGCCGACCAGATTGATGCTGACAATAGTCACCAGAAGAGCGATGCCGGGGAAGAAGCTGATCCAGTACTTCAGGCTGAGCATGTATTCGAAGCCGTTGGCGATCAGCAGACCGAGCGACGGTTCGGTGATCGGCAGTCCGATGCCGAGAAAGCTGAGCGTCGCTTCCAGCGAAATGGCGTGCGCGGTCTGAACCGTGACCACGACGATCAGCGGCGGCAGACAATTGGGCAGCACGTGTCGAAACACGATGCGACGATGGCCGAGCGCCAGGCACGTCGCCGCCTCGACGTACTCCTTGCGCCGTTCGACCAGCGCGCTGGCGCGCACGGTGCGGGCATAATAGGCCCATTGCACCGCGACCAGGGCGATGATGATCTTGTCGATGCCCTTACCGAGCAGCGCCAGCAGCACCAGGGCGATCAGAATCGCCGGAAAGCTGAGTTGCAGATCGACCAGGCGCATGATCAGCGTATCGACCCGGCCACCGAAATAGGCTGCAATCAGGCCGATGCAGCAGCCGATCGCCATCGCCAGCAGGCCGCTGGCCACACCGACGCTGAGGCTGGTGCGCAGGCCATAGAGAATGGCACTCAGCAGATCGCGCCCGGCGCCATCGGTACCGAGCCAGTAGATCTGCCCGGTCATGCCCTCCGACCCTGGTGGCAGGCGGCTGTCGAGGATATCGACCACCGCCAGATCATAGGGGTCGGTGGGGGCGATCCACGGCGCAAACGCGGCCACGAAAATGATCCCGGCCAGAACGACGAAGGCGATGGTGGCCACGGGGCTTTCGAAAAAATCGGAGGCAAAACGCCGCAGCGGCGTTTCCACCTTGACGTCGGGCGTCGTCGCCGCGCCTGGATGTTCGGTGGCCGCACTCATCGTCCCGCCTCCTGAAGGCGTACCCGCGGATCGAGCAGCGAATACAGAACGTCGACGACCAGATTGATGATGACGAACATGAGGACGGTGATCATCAGATAGGCCACGACAACCGGACGATCCAGGTTCTGAATCGAATCGATGATCAGCTTGCCCATGCCGGGCCATGCAAAGACGGTTTCAGTGACCACGGAAAAGGCGATCAGGCCGCCGAATTCCAGCCCGATCACCGTAACCACGGGAATCATGATGTTCTTGAGCAGATGAACGAACACGATGCGACGGCTGCTCAACCCCTTGGCGCGGGCGAACTTGATATAATCCTGATGCACGATTTCACGCGTCCCCGCCCGCGCCAGACGGGTCACCAGCGACATCTTGAACAGCGCCAGGTTGAAGGCCGGCATCAGCAGATGCGACAGCCCGTCCAGGGTCAGAAAGCTGACCGGAACCCCGAACAACGGCACGGTATCGCCGCGCCCCGTCGACGGCAGCCAGCCGAGCATGACCGCAAACACCATGATCAGCATCAGCCCGACCCAGAAGGTCGGCAGGCTGAAGCCCAGGATCGAGCCCGCCATGATCGCCTTGGCGGTGCGCGATTCGGGTTTCAGCCCGGCATAGATGCCAAGCGGAATGCCGACGGCGACGGCCAGCAGCAAGGCGGCGAAAGCAAGCTCCAGCGTCGCCGGCATCCGCTGCACGATCAGCTTCAGCGCCGGCTCGCCGAAAATGAACGATTTGCCGAGATCGCCTTTCAGCGCGTTGGTCAGAAAGTACCAGTACTGTTCGTGCGCCGGACGGTCGAGGCCGAGCGCGCGCAGTGTTGCTTCGATCTGCGCCTGATCAGCCTCCGGGTTGATGAGCATGTCGACGGGATCGCCGATGATGTTGATGCCGAAAAAGACCAGCACCGACATCACCACGACGACGGCGATACTCTGCATCAGGCGGCGGATGATGAAGACCGACATGCCGGCGGACCGATTGAACGCAAACCTGAATTGGAAGAAAGGCGTGGGGGAAGAGGCTCTTGCCCCTTCCCCGCACGGATCGCGGTTCTATTCGGAATAGACGCCCGAGACCAGGGTCGATTCGTCGGTCCGGGCCTTGAAGCCAATCCCCTTGCGTCCGGCCCAAGTGCTGACCTGATAGTGCAGCGGGATGATCGCAACGTCGGTGATCGCAATCTCGGTCGCCCGGGCCAGAAGCTGCGCCCGTTTCTCGTCATCCACGGTGGCCAACGCTTCCTCGATC